>NZ_JBIWCW010000016.1:0-73164 GCF_044761665.1 Peribacillus sp. NPDC097295 | reverse complement strand
AAGTACCTTGCGCTTCCTTAGTGGTTGGTCGATGTGTACCCCCACAGTGGACTTTCACCACCTAGATAGTTGCCATGCCTGGCACACAAAGAAAAGAAGTGCCTAAAAACAGCACTTCTTACGCTAATACCGCGGCCCCCATCAAGTAGCTATTCACTTCCCTCGCTACTTCGCGCCCTTCATTGATGGCCCAGACGATCAGGCTCTGCCCTCTTCTCGCATCACCGGCAGCGAAAACGCCTTCGACATTCGTTCTGTATTCACCATAGACGGCATCGATTTTGTGATTGACTGTGTCCACTCCGAATTGTGTGAGGAGCGGTTGCTCTGTTCCTTCGAATCCGATGGCGATGAAGACAAATTGTGCAGGCCACACCTTTTCCGTTCCCGGAATTTCTTTGAAAAGGTAGATTCCATCTTCCCCTTTGATTTTTTCCATTTGGATCGTATGCAATTCTTTTACGTTGCCTTGTTCATCGGCCACGATTTTTTTCGTTTGAATCGAGTATTGGCGTGGGTCTGATCCGAATTTGGCTTCCGCTTCTTCATACGCGTATTCAAGTGAAAATACATTTGGATAGGCTGGCCACATGTTATCGGACGTACGAGCATTCGGCAGGATGGGATGTTTCCCGAATTGCACGACGCTGTTACATCCTTGGCGAAGGGCAGTCGCTACGCAATCCGCTCCTGTATCGCCGCCACCGATGACGATGACATCCTTGCCCTTCGTATTTAAAAACTTACCATCTTCAAAATTGGAATCCAACAAACTCTTTGTCGAAGTCGTTAAGTAATCCATCGCCAGGTGAATGCCTTTTGCTTCACGACCTTCTATATCCAGTTCGCGTTGCTTTTGAGCACCTGTGCAGAGGATGACCGCATCGTATTGATCTTGCAATTCTTCTTTTGTGATATCTTTTCCGACTTCCGTATTCAAGACAAAATCGATGCCCTCTTGATTCAATAAGGCGATCCGGCGGGCCACGACGTCTTTCTCCAGCTTCATGTTCGGGATTCCGTATGTCAACAATCCGCCTGCGCGGTCAGAACGCTCATACACCGTTACAGAATGACCTGCTTGGTTTAACTGATCGGCACTCGCCAATCCAGCAGGACCTGAACCGATGATGGCAATTTTCTTCCCAGTCCGATTTTCCGGAATGCGCGGGGTGATCCATCCATTTTCAAAACCTTTGTCGATGATGGAGCGTTCGATGCTTTTGATGGCGACGGCCGGGTCGTTAATCGCTACCGTACAAGACCCTTCACAAGGAGCCGGACAAACGCGTCCCGTGAACTCGGGGAAGTTATTCGTCTTCATCAAGCGTTCCAACGCTTCCTTCCATCTGCCCCGGTACACTAAATCATTCCACTCCGGAATCAGATTGTTAATCGGGCAACCCGTTGTGACCCGGTCCAATTCCATACCCACATGACAGAAAGGGGTGGCGCAGTCCATGCACCGCGCTCCCTGTGTACGTAATTTTCCATCCGAGAAAGAAGTGGAATACTCTCTCCAGTCACTTAATCGAGTAAGAGGATTGCGTTCATTTGGCTTTTCACGTGGATATTCCATAAATCCTGTTGCTTTTCCCATTTGACTCTCCCCTTCCTTACAGCATCACAGCTTGTTTGGTTGATTTTTTACCTTGGATGGCATTAGCCTGAAACGCACTCATGAAGGCTTCTTCTTTCGATAAACCAGCTTGCCTTTGTTCCTCGATGCTATTCATCATCCGTTTGTAGTCTTTTGGAATGACTTTAACGAACCTTTTTACAAGATCGTCCCAATTCTCCAGTACATAAGAAGCTTTCGCGCTCTCTGTATAATGAAGGTGGTTTGAAATCAATGCTTTTACTTCATCAACGTCTTTACTATCTTCAAGCGTTTCGAATTCGATCATTTCTGGGTTACATAAGGCCTTGAATGTTTCCGCGTCCTCCGAAAGGACATAGGCAATCCCGCCTGACATGCCGGCTGCAAAGTTTTTCCCGACATCTCCCAAAATAACGACGCGTCCGCCTGTCATGTACTCACAACCATGATCGCCAATTCCCTCGACAACGACATGGACCCCGCTGTTCCGCACCGCAAAACGTTCACCGGCACGGCCGTTAATGTATGCTTCCCCGCTTGTTGCACCGTATAGGGCAATATTTCCGGCAATCACATTGTCGCCCGCTTCGATCTGGTTACCAGCAGGAGATGTGACAACCAGTTTTCCACCGGATAACCCTTTACCGATATAGTCATTGACATCACCTGTCAAATACATCGACATCCCCTTTGGAATGAAGGCTCCGAAGCTTTGGCCAGCCGATCCCGTGAAGCGAAGTGTAATCGTATCTTCCGGCAGCCCTTCCTCACCATAGCGTTTGGACACTTCACTGCCGACGATCGTCCCAACCACACGGTTCACGTTCGTAATCGGGAAGCTCGCATCCACTTGGGTTTGATCATCTAGGGCAGACTGTACAGCAGGAAGGATCTCCCTGATATCCAATGATTCTTCGATTTTATGGTTTTGCGGATGTTGGAACGTACGGATTCCTTCCGGTTGGAAAAGAAGTGTCGATAAGTCGAGGTGCTTCGTTTTCCAATGTGATTGAGCCCGTTCACTCACCTGTAAAACATCCGTGCGGCCAACCATTTCATCGAGCGTCCTGAACCCTAGTTCAGCCATCGTTTCACGAACTTCTTCCGCAATGAAGCGCATGAAATTCACGACATGATCGGGATCTCCGGCAAATTTACTGCGTAGCTCTGGGTTTTGTGTAGCGACACCGACAGGACATGTATCCAAATGGCACGCACGCATCATCACACAACCAAGGACCACGAGTGGAGCTGTTGCAAAACCGAATTCTTCGGCTCCAAGAATCGCTGCCATGACCACGTCGCGACCAGTCATAAGCTTTCCATCCGTTTCAAGGACGACCCGGCTGCGCAGACCATTCAGCATTAAGGTCTGGTGTGCTTCGGCAAGGCCAAGCTCCCACGGCAGGCCAGTATGCTTGATGCTCGTTTTAGGCGAGGCACCCGTTCCACCATCATATCCACTAATGACGATTACATCGGCAGCCCCTTTGGCAACCCCCGCAGCAATCGTGCCGACACCTGCCTTCGATACCAACTTGACACTGATTCTTGCTTCACGGTTGGCATTCTTCAAGTCATGGATCAACTGCGCCAAATCTTCAATCGAATAGATATCATGATGTGGTGGAGGCGAAATCAGGCCGACGCCCGGTGTGGACCCACGAACTTCAGCTACCCACGGGTATACTTTATTCCCCGGCAATTGCCCGCCTTCACCAGGTTTCGCTCCTTGGGCCATCTTAATTTGAAGCTCATCGGCATTCACAAGATAATGGCTCTTCACACCGAAACGACCGGAAGCGATCTGCTTGATTCCACTTCGGCGACTATCGCCGTTTTCATCAGTTTCATATCGATTTGGATGTTCTCCGCCTTCTCCGCTGTTACTTTTTCCACCTAAACGGTTCATGGCAATCGCTAATGTTTCATGGGCTTCCTGACTAAGAGACCCAAACGACATGGCCCCTGTTTTGAAGCGGCGTACGATGGATTCCACTGATTCCACTTCATCTAATGAGATACTTTGGTTCTTTTGATTGAATGAGAATAAATTCCTTAAAAATCCAAGTCGCTCCTCATTTGCCAACTGGGAATATTGCTTAAATAGACGGTAATCGCCTTTTCGGCACGCCCATTGCAACGTATGAATCGTTTTCGGATTGAACGCATGATGTTGCCCATTCGCTCTATATTGGAAATCGCTTCCCGCTTCTAGTGTCTGATCGGAAAGATCAGTGACTGCTTTTTGATGACGAATCAACGCTTCTTCCGCGATGGTCTCTAACTCGATCCCGCTAAGTTGTGAAGCTGTACCGCTGAAATAGCGTTCAATTACATCTGCGCTAATGCCGACCGCTTCGAAAATTTGTGCCCCACGATAGCTTTGGACCGTGGAAATTCCCATCTTCGACATGATCTTGACGATGCCTTCCGTCACGGCTTTCACATATTTGCTGACCGTTTTTTCATAACTAATTTTTAAACTGCCGTCCACAACCGCCTGCTTATACGTTTCAAATGCAAGATAAGGATAAATCGCGTCTACCCCATATCCAATCAAAGCGGCAAAATGATGAACTTCCCTTGCCTCTCCCGTTTCGACGATGATACTTACCTTCGTCCGATTTCCATGGCGGATAAGCTCTTGATGAAGGGCGCTAGCAGCCAATAATGGCGGAATTGCAGCTTGTTCTTTGTTCATATTTTTATCGGATAAAATCAATAGGCTGATGCCTTCCGTTATCGCTTGCTCCGCTTCACGGCAAATCCGATTCAACTGACTTTCCAAATCTTCAGAAAATAAAGTCTCGATGACCCTACTTTTGAATTCCGGATAGTTGTTTTTCTTTAGCTGTTCCATATGACCTGGCGTCAATACCGGTGTATCCAATTGAATGCGATGGCTATTCTTTTCATTCGGATTCAAAAGATCGCCTTCCGCCCCCAGAAACGTCATTGTTGACGTAACGATTTGTTCACGAAGCGAATCGATTGGTGGGTTGGTCACCTGGGCAAAGGATTGCTTGAAATAGTTGAATAACGATTGCGGACCATCTGATAATACCGCTAGAGGAATATCGTTCCCCATTGAGCCAAGTGGATCTTTTCCTTCTTTAATGACCGGCAGTAAATATTTCTGCACGTCCTCATACGTATAGCCGAACGCTTTTTGACGGAAAACCAAATCGGATAAAGGTTCCACATCGACCGGCTGATCTTCGTCCGTCAACTGCACGATCTGTTCATCCAGCCACTTTTGATACGGTTGTTCCTTTGCCATTTCGGATTTGATTTCTTCATCCGAAATGATCCGGCCTTCCTCTAAATCGATTAAAAGCATTCTGCCTGGGCTTAAGCGCTCTTTATATAATACATTTTCCGGCTCGACTTCGATTACGCCGACTTCCGAGGAGAAAATGATGTAGTCATCTTTGGTCACATAATAACGGGCTGGCCTTAATCCGTTACGGTCCAGGATCGCCCCGATTTGTTTCCCATTCGTGAACGAAATGGCCGTCGGACCATCCCATGGCTCCATCAACATGCTGTGATATTCGTAAAAAGCTTTCTTTTCCTTCGTCATATGCGGGTTTTCCGTCCATGGTTCAGGAATCAGCATCATCGCTGCATGTGCCGGTTTACGACCTGCCAAGACGAAGAATTCAAGTGCATTATCCAAAATGGATGAGTCACTTCCGTCCGTATCCAAGATAGGAAGGACCTTTTGCAAATCATCCCCGAAAGCTTCCGAAACGAACTGCTGTTCACGTGCTTTCATCCAGTTTACATTCCCTCTTAGCGTATTGATCTCGCCATTATGGATCAAGTAGCGGTTTGGATGGGCCCGTTCCCAGCTAGGAAATGTATTGGTACTAAAGCGGGAATGCACTAAAGCGAAAGCCGACAAAAAATCCTCATGCTGCAGATCAAGATAAAAAGCATCCACTTGTTCCGGTGTCAACAATCCCTTGTAAACGATCGTAGCGCTTGAAAGACTGGCAAAATAAAAACGGTTTCCGCGTTCACGCGCCCAGTTTTCCGCCTGTTTTCTGATGATGAATAATTTGCGTTCAAAAGCCAAGTCTTCCGTAACGTCTTCACTGGCACCGATGAACACCTGACGGATCGTCGGGCACGTTTCTTTGCCGACATTTCCGATTTTCGCCACGTCTACAGGAACCGTTCTCCAGCCTAGAAGTGTTTGACCCTCTTGTTCGATTAAGGAATTTAGACGTGTTTCAATCTCATTCCGTTCCGCATCATCATTGGAAAAAAAGAGCATGCCTACACCATAGCGGCCCTTTGCCGGCAAATTCATTTCCGGGCAAGCAAGCCTAAAGTACTTATCAGGAATCTGCACCATCAATCCTGCTCCATCTCCTGTAAGAGGATCGCTCCCTTGTCCGCCGCGATGATCTAATTGGCACAACATCTGCAGTCCTTGTTTGACGATATCATGTGTAGCTAGCCCCTTTAGATGAGCGTATAAACCGATCCCACATGCATCATGTTCAAATTCCGGACGGTAAAGACCTTGTGCTTTTGGTATTTGATTGTATGTCATAATGTTTCCCCCCTCTTATTTCTTACACCGTTATGTCACTTACATATTATTCTAGGTTTTCAAATCAATATAAACAATATATAATTAAGCATAAATCTATCTCATTTTGAGATAGATGGATGGAGGTGAGCAAATGGAACTACGCCAATTACGTTATTTCGTCGAAGTGGCTGAAAGAGAACATGTCTCTGCAGCCGCCGAACACTTACATATAGCCCAATCAGCCATCAGTCGCCAGATTGCTAGACTGGAAGAAGAGCTGGGAGTCATGTTATTTGAGAAAATTGGTCGGAACATTCAATTAACTCCGATCGGAAGAATATTCTTGATCCATGCTAAAACGGCCATCAAGGCGATTGAGTATGCCAAATATCAAATCGAGGAATTCCTGGACCCCGAACATGGGATGATCAAAATCGGGTTTCCGACAAGCCTCTCCACCTATCTGCTGCCAACTGTCATTTCCGCCTTTAAAGATGAGCAGCCTAATATCTCGTTTCATTTAAAACAAGGTTCCTATTCCTACTTAATGGAGGCAGTGAAAAACCGCGAAATCGGCTTGGCCTTCCTCGGACCGGTCCCTACAAAGGATCCCGATATCGAGGGTCATATCTTATTCACTGAAAATGTTTCCGCCCTACTTCCCATCTCCCATCCGCTCGCGGAAAGAAAGACCCTGCGCCTAAGCGACCTGCGGAATGATCCTTTTGTGCTATTCCCTAAAGGTTACGTCCTTAACACCATTGCCATCGAAGCCTGTAAACAGGCCGGGTTCACGCCGAACATTGCGTCAGAAGGGGAAGACATGGATTCCATAAAAGGGCTCGTATCGGCCGGAATTGGAGTCAGCCTGTTGCCGGATAGCACCTTCTATGAAATCGTACCAAGAATGACCGTCAAAATACCCATAGAAACGCCTTCGGTCAAGCGGACAGTCGGGATCATCTCCCCAAAAAATAGAGAGCTGGCACCTTCTGAAAAGGTATTTTACGAGTTTGTAAAAAAATTCTTCAACCGGCTAGAGCAATATCAATAATATTTTCGCAATAATGGGATAACTTCCGAAAAGCCCACCTCTTGAATACAGTATCGGGACACTATGTTCAGGAGGTATTAAAAATGAAACCCACTCATTCACATCTTGCTTGGCATGAAACACTTGAGCTTCATGAATTGGTAGCTTCACAGGCCAATGCCCTGATGAAATTGAAAAAAGCCTACCCGGAAATTAAGGACCCGATTTTAAAAACGCTCTATAAGCAAATGATCAATTCCCTTACGCAAAACCTCATGGAATTGCTTCAATTTTATCCTTTGACGCCCGATGTCAATCGGACAGTGGAAGAAATGGAAGATGAAATATATGAAGGAGAGGAAATCAGGGATGATGCATCGGCACTGGCAGCCGGAGATTTGCTCGGCCTGGCTAAATCCTCCGTCAAGAATTACGCGACTGCGATAACGGAAACGGCGACCCCTTCCCTACGTAAAGTATTTAAGAAGCATTTGAACGGCGCAATCGATAATCATGCTAAAATTTTCAATTACCTATATGAAAGAGGCCTGTATCCAGCGTATGATTTCAACAAAATCCTCCAAAACGATGTAAATCTGGCCAATAAAGCACTGTCCCAATTATGAATAAAAAGAAGGTAGGCGGACGCATCGATTTTGTCTGTCTACCTTTTTTATTTTTCCGTCTTTTCGCTTATGGAATATTAATCCAATTATGGTAGAATAGTAGACTGAAAGGTGGTTATTGAATGAAACTCTTAAAAATGATTGTCTTTAGTTTGTCCCTTTCTCTATTCTTAAGTGCCTGTGGCTCAGAGAAAGAAGAAACGGTATCCAAAGTTCAATCGGAAGAAAACAAGACAGAGAACAAAACCGAAGAGAAAGTGCAGCCTGAAGAACAAACTGAAGAACAAACTGAAGAGAATACTGAGTCCGTTAAGCTAGACATACCTAATCAGGATAGTTACAAAGAGCTTTCCGTACTATTTACAAAAAAAGATGATCCCAGTTTGGATCAACACAAAGTTATGACAGAACCAAAAGATATCAGGACCTTCATCGACAAAGTGGATAAGATTGAAGTGAAAAAGAATAATGACCCAGCTGAATTGCTAGAATACTCCATGGCTATGGTAGAAGAAACCAAATATTTTTTTCAATTAACCAAGGATGAGAACAACAAGTTTAGTGTGTTTTTCTTTGAGGATGGGCAAGTCGTGTTACTTGAGACGGACTTATTAAACAAGTCAAAGGAAGATCAGGAAAAGATCTATGTTTCGAAAGCGAAACACCTTGAACTTTTACAGGAATTGAAGGATTCTCTTTCTCTTCCATTCTAATTCATCACGTACATACTGAAAGCCTATCAAAAACTTTTGATAGGCTTTTTTGTTGTCATCCTATTAAAGATTCAAGAAAAAAACGGCGTGTTCCTTGTTAGTTGTTTCTAACAAGGAACATGCCGTTTCAGTTAAGTTTTTACTTTTGGTACTTCTTCACGGTTACTTTCGTTGCTTTGCCTGTATTGCCCGCTTTATCTTTTGCTGAGACATACAAGTTAACTCCTGCTTTTTTCTTGCTGATTTTCACGGTATATTTCCCATTTTTATCAGCTTTGGCCGATCCGACTTTCTTGTTTTTAGACTTGATTGTAACGGTCGATCCCGCTTCCGCTTTACCGGTCACTTTTGTCGATCTGTCTGTTACTTTATTTACTGTCGGTGCACTTGGCGCCGTTTTATCCAGTACAGTCACTTTCGTTGCTTTACTTTCCCGTTTTGCCACGTCTGTAGCTGTAGCGGAAAGCTTTGTGCCTGCTTTTTGTTTGCTGATTTTTACTTTGTAAATCCCTTTACTGTCTGTATTGCCTTTGCCGATTACTTTTTTGGCGCTATTTTTGATGGAAATCGTCATTCCCGCTTGTGATTTTCCCGTTACATACGTATCTTTATCACTTACGGCTTTTACAGTTGGTGCTTTAGGAGTTTCCCCCTTCTTCACAAACACTTTAATGGAAGCGACCGCTGATTTGGTGGAATCAGAGATATTTACGCTAAGGCGTTGTTCAGCTTTTTGAACTGGGATTTTAATGCTGAAAGAGCCATTTGCTGATGCAGTCGTTTTCCCAAGTAGTTTCTTTCCTTTTTTCACTTCGATGGTAGAACCTTTTTTGGCTGATCCTGTAATCTTTGTTTGCGTATCAATAATTGGATTGACTTTAGCTTTTAGATCCACTTTACTAAGTGCACTAAATGCATTCAGTCTGCCATACCCGGAAACTAAATCTTTTCCAACAGGTAATTCTACAACTGGAAGTACATCCTTTACGTCCTCTATTCCTTCTTCGGCATATAATTCTTCTAATTCACCATAGGGATCTACATTATCTTCTTCTTTAAAAGCGACGTATTCTGATGTTTCATGAAGAATCTCTTTTACATCACTTAATTTCAAACTAGGATTCTGTGATACTAACAATGCAGTAACCGCAGCTACATGAGGAGTAGCCATCGATGTTCCATCCATATACGTTACATTACCATTCGGCACTAAGCTCGGAATAGCCGTTCCTGGAGCAACTATATCTAACTTTGCACCAAAACTTGAATAATCCGATACTAAGTCAAGGGCGTTGGTAGCACCGACAGAAATGACGTATTTAGAAGTAGAAGGATATGACATCTCGTCAATTCCGTCATTGCCGCTAGCAGCCACAACCATGACATTCTTTTCCGATGCATATTTCAGGGCATATTCAATGGTCCGACTGTAGCCGCCACCTAGGCTTAGGTTTATTACTTTTGCTCCATGGTCCGCAGCATATTTAATCCCTAAAGCGATTTTCTCCATGTCACCGGAACCATAGGAATCTAGCACTTTAACCGGCATGATCTTAGCCGATGGATTAATTCCCTGCATGGAATAGCCATTATTGGGTTTTGCAGCAATGACCCCGGAAACATGGGTACCATGACCATTGTCATCTATAGCATTTGCTTGTTTATTAATGAAGTTCTTCCCTAAATCCATACGAACTGCATCTTCTAAATCCGCCAGCGTATTATCGACACCTGTATCGACTACCGCTACTAATGTATCCTTAAGTGTGCGCTTCTTTAAAAGATTCTGTAGTTTTTCGTTATCAATGTCTGCGCCTTTTATTCCATCTTCGCCACCGAGGTTATTTAATGACCATTGGTATGGTGATTGGATGTCATTTGATAGAGCTTTGTATTTTGTGACTTTTTCGATATATTCCACTTCTGGGAGTTTTTCGATATTCGAGAGAGCTGTTGTGCTCATTTTTGCTTGATTGTCTAGCTCCACTACATACATATCATCAAACAGGGCTTCTTGTTTCTTAGTTACGGAAAGTGTTCCATATCCTTTTCCTTTTACTTGGGATTGGACAGAGTTCAGTGACTTTCCTTTTTTAAGCTTCACGATATATTTGTTATCTGTGCTTTTAGAAGCCGGAAGAGTAATTCCCATCTTGCTTGCGATATCAACGACCCGCTCACCGGCAAGATGATCAAGATTTACTTTCTTGGCAATAGTGTTCATTTCATCTTTTAAACCGGATGGAGCGACATCTTTTGTCTTTTTGAACAAAGCATTAATCGCTTCTTGTTGTTTATTGCTTACAACGGCCGTACTGCTTTCGCCCTTTTCATTTATCTCTTCAATAAGAGGTTTGAGAATAACTAGATTATTATAAACCTCTTCTTTAGAAGTTTTATTGCTTACTATATGAAAGGCAAGGAATGGGGATGTTTTATAATATAAAGATGATAGACTGCGTCCTTCAGAAGACTTTGCCAAAACTTCGTCTCTAAACTCCCGAATCGTCTTAAGCATGGATTCCCCTGATTTTTTATCCGTCACACTTATCTCAACCGAGCAAGATTCCGATTCATCTTCTTCTCCATATGTAGGAGCCAAGGTTACAGAATGAGCATTAATTGAATAGGTTGCCTTATTATTTTCTTCTGGCAACGGATTTCCTTCATCATCCGTTTCCCCAAAGTATTCAACCTTAACGTAATACGGACCTTCCCAAGCATAAGGAAAATCAACAATAGCTTTTTCGTCAGGATAAGAAGAAGTCCAATAATTCCCCTCATCATTTTCCGCTTTTTCTTTATCCGCATAAACAGAAATATTGAGGATCCGATCAGAATTAACTTCAAACTCAATATGAGAGAATTTTTCTATTTCTTCTTTCGTTGGTGTAATTTGAAACCATTGAGTACCAACATTTTCAAATTTCCCCTCTAAAGTGTCACCATTTTTAATCGTTTTTGCTTCTTCAATAGAAGTTTCACCTGTTGCAGCCTGAGATTTTTGTGGAATCATCAAACCAAAAATAAGTGAAAATATAAGTACACATACTGTAAATCTACTTACCCTTTTAACGTTCAATATTCACCCTCCTAAAAATGCTAAAAATACATTACTATACCAAATTATCACACTGTTAAATATTATCAACCATTTTTTTGGCAATATCTTGTTATTGGTAGATTTCAAGGTATAAACAGGTAAATCGCACTAATTCCAAAAGAATCTATTCATCATTATATTAGCTAATCCGCATCTATCATTTAGAAAATCCGTCCTATACAAGGTCCTCTCAATTTCAGTTCCCTTCACTATTCTCGAACCCTTCCATATTCGACTAATATGTGTCCAAATATCGACTATCGCCTTCTTACACTCTGTGGTTATGGAATTATATCGACGACGGCTTTCTTCACTGGATGCAAGAGTTCAAAAGTAGTAAGAGTTGTTTGAGCTTGTCCTTTTGCGGATGGGTCCATAATCAAATGGCATCGGCATAAAAAAGGATCGTCAGCGAAGATCCTTTTTTATGCCGATGCTCCCGATTATATTTTTCTACCTCTTTATTACAGATTGACTACCGAAAGATGAACAGTTACGTATTCTCCAACGACAAACTCATGACAAGCTGTTCTCCAATAGGACCCATTTTTCTCTTACCTGTATCGTTAAAACCTACTTTTAAATACAGTCGCTGAGCAGGAACATTTTTATGATTAACAACTAAAATGATTTCATCGCAGTAAGGAAATTCAGATTTAACAAAATCACTTAATAAGAGCATCGCTTGTTTAGCATAACCATTTCCTTGCTTTGCATGATTAACGGATAATGCAGTTAAGAGCATAGCTTTCGGATTATCCGAGTACTCCTTCACCCGTTCCGTTGAATGTAATAAAAAGAAACCTACGGGTTCATTCTCACTCAAAATAACAATACGATATTGTCCTTCTTTCACCTCTAGAATCTTACGTGGCAATGCTGTGAACTGCCCTTGTTCTTCAGGAAGTTCAAAGGAATTTAGTACATCAAAATATTCATTCGAATAATGTTTTAATTCAACGTAATAGACTTTTCCCATAGATATGGTCTCCTTGTTTTTTATTATATATTACCATAAAAATACATATTTTCATTCTCTGTTAACATAGAGCCTAGCCTATAATAGAACAAATTTATAAATCGATATAAAATGCGCCCCTCCCAAAGACAATACAAAAAAAGAGCCGCTCCGGCACATTCCATGTGGGGCAGCTCTTCGATAATTGATTTAGTTTGCGACGATGTTGACTAATTTGCCAGGTACGGCAATGACTTTACGTATGGTTTTGCCATCGATCTGTTCTTTGATGGCATCTTCGCCCATTGCGATTTCTTCTAGTTTTTCTCTTGTCGTATCAGTCGGCACCATAAGTTTGGCTTTGACTTTTCCGTTGATTTGAATAACGATTTCCACTTCGTTATCGACGAGTTTTGCTTCGTCGAAAGCAGGCCATGTTCCGTACGCGATACTTTCAGAATGGCCTAGCTTAGACCAAAGTTCTTCTGAGATATGCGGTGCAGCTGGTGCAAGCAATTTCACGAAGCCTTCGATATATTCTTTCGGAAGCGTTTCAGCTTTGTAGGCATCATTGATGAAGACCATAAGCTGTGAAATCGCCGTATTGAATTTCAATTCTTCATAGTTCTCGGTCACTTTTTTGACGGTTTGGTGATACACTTTTTCAAGCTTACCACTGTCATCCGTTTCGACCAATTTATCCGTCATTGTACCATCTTCATTGACAAGTAAACGCCAGACGCGATCAAGGAATCGGCGTGAACCGTCCAATCCGTTTGTCGACCAGGCAATGGATGCATCCAATGGCCCCATGAACATTTCGTACATGCGAAGCGTATCCGCACCATGGCTTTCCACGATGTCATCCGGGTTCACGACATTTCCTTTTGATTTACTCATTTTTTCATTGTTCTCGCCAAGGATCATTCCTTGGTTGAATAAGTTTTGGAACGGTTCTTTCGTTGGTACGACACCGATGTCATACAAGAATTTATGCCAGAAGCGCGCGTACAATAAGTGAAGCACGGCATGCTCGGCACCACCGATATAAATGTCGACCGGCATCCATTCTTTCAATTTTTCCGGATCGGCAAGTGCTTCCGTATTGTCCGGATCGATATAACGAAGGAAGTACCAGCTGCTACCTGCCCATTGTGGCATGGTATTCGTCTCACGACGGCCTTTACGTCCGTTTTCGTCGACGACATTCACCCAATCCGTGATGTTCGCAAGTGGTGATTCACCCGTTCCTGAAGGCTTGATGTCCGTTGCCTTAGGTAAAAGCAATGGAAGTTCTTCTTCCTTAAGTGCTGACATCGTGCCATCTTCCCAATGGATGATTGGAATTGGCTCACCCCAGTAACGTTGGCGGCTGAACAACCAGTCACGAAGGCGATAAGTGATTTTTTTCGTACCGATTTCTTTTTCTTCCAGCCATTTGATCATGGCCGTGATGCCTTCTTCTTTATTCATTCCATCCAGGAATCCGGAGTTCACATGAAGTCCGTCACCCGTATAGGCTTCTTTCGTCACATCTCCACCAGCCACGACTTCCTTGATTGGCAATTCGAATTTGACCGCGAATTCATAATCACGTTCATCATGAGCGGGAACCGCCATGATGGCACCCGTTCCATAGCTGATCAATACATAATCGGCTATCCAGATCGGCATCTTTTCGCCATTGACCGGATTGATTGCATAAGCACCCGTGAACACGCCTGATTTATCTTTTGCAAGGTCCGTTCTTTCCAGGTCACTTTTATGTTTCACTTCATCTAAATAAGCGTCAACGGCAGCACGTTGTCCGGAAGTCGTGATTTTATCCACGAAAGGATGCTCTGGAGCAAGAACGGCATATGTGGCACCGAATAAAGTATCCGGACGTGTCGTGAAGACAGTGAATGATTCATCGAATCCATCGATGGTGAACGTCACTTCAGCCCCTTCAGAACGGCCGATCCAGTTGCGTTGCATATCTTTGATGTTTTCTGGCCAATCCACATCATCCAAATCGTCGATTAGACGGTCTGCATAAGCGGTGATGCGCAACATCCACTGCTTCATTGGACGGCGTTCGACCGGATGTCCGCCACGTTCACTTTTCCCATCGATGACTTCTTCATTCGCTAAAACCGTACCAAGTGCCGGGCACCAGTTCACAGCGACTTCATCGATATACGCAAGGCCTTTTTCGTATAATTTCAAGAAAATCCATTGTGTCCATTTATAATATTCCGGGTCCGTCGTATTGATTTCACGATCCCAGTCATAAGAGAAACCAAGCGACTTGATTTGGCGGCGGAATGTGTTAATGTTGTGCTCCGTGAATTCCGCTGGGTCATTCCCCGTATCGATCGCGTATTGCTCTGCTGGAAGACCGAACGCATCCCAACCGATAGGATGAAGAACATTATACCCTTGTGCCCGTTTCATCCGTGCCAGAATATCACTCGCCGTGTAGCCTTCCGGATGCCCAACATGAAGACCCGCCCCTGATGGATATGGGAACATATCAAGCGCGTAAAATTTACGTTTGCCGCTATCTTCACCCGTTTTAAACGTCTTGTTCGCTTCCCAATACTGTTGCCATTTCGTTTCTATGCTTCTATGTTCAAAACTCATTAGACTTCCTCCTATTTTCCGTATGAAAAAACAATAAAAAACCCCTCATCCCAAATTGGGACGAGAGGATTATGTATATCTTCCCGCGGTACCACCCACATTGGCGATAACAACAAAAATCGCCCAGCTTAAAAGTTCCGTAACGTGGTTTAGACGCCAGGCATTACTAATGCTTCACACCTGTGACTCCAAGACGAGTTCACAATCATTCCAGGTTGACTTGCACCATCCGTCAACTCTCTAAACTGGCTCTAATCGCTACTACTTCTCTTCCTAGTCTTTATAAGAATATTTGATTTTATTACATTCTAGTCAATTTTACCGATAAATGCAATAGCCGGTCAACAACATTATCACCAGTTTTTTCATTATATATGCATACTTGTTGAAAATCGTGCCATTGAAAAAGGGAGCTATGCATCCATAGCCCCCACATCCATCCTTAATGGCGCAATAAAATCATATCATTCTTGATATCATTCAATTGCTGTTGCATCCTTTGAAGCATATCCCGTTGCTGGGCATTCGCACTTCCATACATTTTGTCCAAATCCGTTAACGCCTCTTCGACATAAAGCTGCGACTTCTGGAATTCGTCATCACTGTAATGGCCCAGCTTTGATGCTTCGTTATATTCATAATCTGCAAATCGGAGAGCCCCTTCGCATTCCTCTAATAACTGACCAACGGATTGTCTAGTTGCCATTTCAAACCCTCTCCTTCACGTTCATTTGGATGACGTAATATCATCTCAATTAGTTTGAACAACTAACGGGAGGATTATCATTTTATTTCACTTATCCCAAAACTTTACCCCTTCACGGGAAATGAATTGATCGAGCCACTCGCTGAAACTCATATGAAGCGGCTTACTTTCCTCGAAATCATCAATATGCCCTTTTACCATGATATAGTCCTGCTTGCCATTGGAAACGTCCTCTCCATGGATGACGATATTATCTTGATAAATGCAGGCAACCTTAAAACAACCTTCGTAATCTTCTTCGTACGTATAATTTATGATATCCTCGAGGCTATATATATCATTTTCGCCCCCAAGTTCCACATGATCGAACAGGCGGCACCCATTCGTAATCTTCAAAAACGCTTTATAATCATCGGGCAGCAGCAAACCGGTCTTTTCCTCAAAGGCAAGGATTTGGTCGTCCGAGGCAGGAGAATTGAAGGTACAGGTTGCTTTGAATACAGTCCCATTATCATTGACTTCCAGCACCTGGTTATTATCTGCTAATTTCTTTTTCATTTGATTGATGACTTCTTCTACTTGAACGGTCATTTTCATCAGCTCCCGACTCGATTTAGATACACGGTCAACCATCTGTTTAACTATCTAAAATTAACCTTCAAGATACATTATACGCTTCTTTTTTCAGAAAAAGACCTGTTAGCCAGAATGTTGTATACTATAGATTGTGCTTTATTACACTTAGGAGGTTGCTGATATGGACCAAGCAAACCCGTTTATATATGCAACGGATAACAAAAGGTATCATACCTGGAATTACCATTTACGCAATCACTTTGGCCATAAGGTCTTCAAGGTCGCACTTGACGGTGGCTTTGACTGCCCGAACCGTGACGGCACCGTCGCCCATGGCGGATGTACCTTCTGCAGTGTCGCGGGCTCCGGGGATTTTGCTGGCAATCGCGTCGAACCACTCGATGTCCAATTTAAGAAAGTCAGTGAAAAAATGCATCATAAATGGAAAGATGGCAAATATATGGCCTATTTCCAAGCGTTCACGAACACGCACGCCCCTGTCGCAGAACTCCGTGAAAAGTACGAGACCGTCCTCACCCAGGAAGGAGTGGTCGGACTTTCCATCGCGACACGCCCGGATTGCCTTCCGGATGATGTAGTCGAATATTTGGCGGAACTGAACGAACGCACCTACCTTTGGGTCGAGCTTGGCCTGCAGACGGTCCATGATGAAACGGGGGAATTAATCAACCGTGCCCACGATTTCACTTGTTACAAAGAAGGTGTCGATAAACTGCGTAAACACGGGATCCGTGTCTGTACCCACATCATCAACGGCCTTCCCAAGGAAGACTATGGCATGATGATGGAAACCGCACGTGAAGTCGCGAAGCTTGATGTACAGGGAATCAAGATCCACCTGCTTCACCTTTTGAAAGGAACGCCGATGGTCAAGCAATATGAAAAAGGAATGCTTGAATTCCTCGACCGCGACGACTATGTAAGACTTGTATGCGACCAGTTGGAAGTCATCCCCCCTGAAATGATTGTTCATCGAATTACCGGAGATGGTCCCATCGACTTGATGATCGGACCGATGTGGAGCGTCAATAAGTGGGATGTCCTGAATGCCATCGACGCCGAGCTGAAACATCGGAACAGCTGGCAGGGAAAACATTATCAATCCAAGGAGGTACCCTTACCATGAAGCTGGATCGAGTGCTATCTTTTGCGAAGCTGCTCCTTGAAAGAGCCGTACACCCCGGGGACATCACCGTCGACGGCACGATGGGTAACGGACATGATACCGCCTTTCTCGCCAAATTGGTTGGCGAAACCGGCCATGTCTATAGTTTCGACATTCAAGAGCAAGCCATTCACAATACCGCAGATAAATTGGAAACGGAACATCTACAGAAACAATGCACGCTCGTCCACGGTGGACATGAGCAGCTCGATACGTATATTTCCGGGGAACATGCAGGAAAGATCACCGGGGCCATCTACAACCTTGGCTATCTGCCCGGAGGAGATAAATCGATCATCACTCAAGCTGATACGACAATCGCCTCACTTACTAGGCTATTCGAAATGATGGCTCCAGAGGGCATCATTGTCCTGGTCATCTATCATGGACATCCAGGAGGCGAAGTGGAACGGGACGCATTAATGCAATACGTACAGAACCTGTCTCAGCAAAAAGCCCATGTGCTGAAATACGACTTCATAAACCAAGTCCATTCCCCTCCATTCCTGATTGCAATAGAAAAGAGATAATACAGTACCACTGTTATGTAACGGTGGTATCTTTCATAAATAGACGGAATTTTTTTAATCTTTAACTAAAAATCGGAGGAAATTAAACCTTGAATTTTATTGCTTATTTATAACGGAGGAAATTGAATGAAGGTACATGAAAAGAAAATACAAACCAACGATAAATCCATAAGCTATACACATATTGAAACAGGTTCGAACACCATTTGTTTTATGTTTTCAGGTTCAGGATACAATTATGATAAACCCTTATTTTATTATGCAACGATGACGATGCTTCAAAATAAAATCGATATCATCCATGTCCATTACTCCTATGGGGAACACTTTCTCAAAAAATCTCTTGAAGAAATATCCAAGAAAATGATGGATGATATTGACCCTGTCATTTTGAATGTGCTTAAAAATGGTGAATATAACGACACAATATTCTTAGGTAAATCCCTTGGAACCATTCCCATTGCAAATGTCCTGCTGAATAGAGAAGAGTTCTTACATTCAAAAATGATTTTACTTACTCCATTGTTAAAGGTCGAATCGATTTTCGAATCGCTCTTAAACAGTGAACATCAAGGACTTCTCGTTATCGGGGACAAAGACCCCCACTATCATTCGAATCAGATCGATCAATTAGATAGCTCTAATCTAAGCATTGAGATTGTCCCAAATGCTGATCATCATTTAGACATCGGGGAATTCGAGACAACTCATTCATTGTTAGCTCTATCTAGGGTAATGGAAAAACTTCAAAACCTAATAACGACCACGTAGTAATCGTTAAAACAAACAGAAAAGAGGCGCAAGTTGCACCTCTTTCCTGATTCGAACCATTTTAAACGACATACCCCAATATCTTCAACCGGTTTTCAACGAAACTGAGTGCATATTGAAAGACATCATCCCGTTCCGGTTCATTGAAAATTTCATGATATAACTTCGGCCATTCCTTGTATTGCTTTTCGCTGGCCAAATTATAATTGAACCACTCACGGACCGCTTTCTTGTTGACAACCTTGTCATCTCCGCCCTGCATCAGCAGGAAAGGCACATCTTGGAACTCCGGTATTTCTTCGAAAGCATCCTTCATAGCCTGTACAAGCTCGCGATACCATCGAACAGAAACCTTGGTAATGTATAATGTATCATTCGTATCCGATTCACGGATTTCCGAATTCCTTGTCGCCATTTGGGGAGTTAACCCAGAATCCACCCGGAATTTAGGCATTACGATATTCATCCCGTGTGAAAGGGCAGTTAAATATTTGGGCGGGTGCGTCATCAGGCCGAGACATGGCGATGATAAAATGACCCCCGCAATATCCCATTCTTCCTCCTGAAGCAGACGGATTGCAATCAAACCACCCATGCTATGTCCTAATAAAAAGACAGGAAGAGAATAATCGTAGGCATCTTCTATCCAGCTTTTTACTTCTTCTAAATATTCGTCAAAGGAATCGATATGCCCTCGGAAGGCGCGAGTAGTCATCCCCTGCCCAGGAAGGTCACCCATGACGACATGGTATCCGGCTGAAAGCCACATTTGGGTTAACCACTTATAACGGCCATGATGTTCCATTGCCCCATGAATAATGACGATGACACCTTTAGCGTCTCCGTCCGTCTCCCATTTCCACATTCGAAATCCCCCTTTCACTTTTTCTCTAGTTGTATCCGTTCCATGCTGAATGAAAAATAATCTATATGATAAATTATAACCATCTTCATGATTTTCGACAAAAACGAAGCCGAATAAGTTGGCTACTTCAAATATTAGCCAAGCCTATTTTGATACGGTATATTAAAATAATACAGTAAAATTATCCACTTCGGAAAGGAAATGATTAAAATTGATTATTTATCCATTCAAAGATACAGAACCGGAAATTGCCGAGAGCGCTTATCTTGCTGAAAATGCCGTCGTAACTGGCGATGTAAAGATTGGAGATGAATCAACGATTTGGTTCAATACGGTCATACGTGGTGACGTAGCTCCTACCATCATCGGTAAAAGAGTAAGTGTCCAAGATAATAGTGTCCTTCACCAAAGCCCCAATAACCCATTAATAATCGAAGACGAAGTGACGATTGGCCACCAAGTGATCCTACATAGCTGCAAGATTCGTAAAGGGGCTCTTGTCGGTATGGGCTCCATCATACTGGATGGTGCGGAAATTGGTGAAGGTGCCTTCATCGGTGCAGGTAGCCTTGTTTCCCAAGGAAAAGTGATCCCGCCAAACACGTTAGCGTTCGGACGCCCAGCCAAAGTCGTTCGCGAGATCACTGATGAAGATCGCCGCGATATGGATCGAATCGTCCGGGAATACGCGGAAAAAGGGCAGATCTATAAACAGGCTGAACGGATTAAGTGACCTTCACTAAAATAGGATTCATTGAATTATTCCCTAGGTAAACATATTTAATCCTATTTTACTCCATCAAAAAAGGTGCCTCGCAAAATGCAAGGCACCCTTTTTATTATGGTTTACGCTTGTGCTTGTGTTTTTAAAGCCTCAGCTTTATCCGTGCGCTCCCAAGGCAAGTCAACATCTGTACGGCCGAAGTGACCATATGCAGCTGTTTGTTTGTAGATTGGGCGACGAAGATCAAGCATCTTGATGATACCAGCAGGACGTAAGTCGAAATTCGCTTCCACCAGTTCTACTAATACTTCTTCACTTACTGTTCCCGTGCCGAATGTATCGATTGAAATCGATACAGGCTTAGCCACGCCAATTGCGTATGCTAATTGTACTTCCGCTTTATCAGCTAGGCCGGCAGCCACGATGTTTTTCGCAACGTAACGTGCAGCGTATGCCGCAGAACGGTCAACTTTTGTCGCATCTTTACCAGAGAAAGCACCGCCGCCGTGACGAGCGTATCCGCCGTACGTATCAACGATGATCTTGCGGCCAGTAAGACCTGCATCCCCTTGTGGTCCACCAATTACGAAACGGCCAGTCGGGTTGATGAAGTATTTCGTGTTTTCGTCGATTAAGTCAGCCGGTACAACCGCTTTAATGACATGTTCTTTCAAGTCAGCTTGAATTTGCTCAAGTGTCACTTCAGGGTCATGCTGTGTAGAGATTACGATTGTATCTACACGTACAGGCAGATTATTCTCATCATACTCAACCGTTACCTGCGTTTTACCATCAGGACGCAAATAGCTAAGGGTATCATTCTTGCGGACTTGAGAAAGACGGAAGGAAAGCTTGTGTGCCAATGAAATCGGAAGTGGCATAAGCTCTTCTGTTTCATTACACGCGAATCCGAACATAAGACCTTGGTCCCCTGCGCCGATTGCGTCGATTTCCTCTTCGGACATCGTGCCTTCACGTGCTTCCAGTGCTTTATCAACGCCCGCTGCTATATCAGCAGACTGCTCATCGATCGAGCTTAGTACGGCACATGTCTCGGCATCGAAACCATATTTCGCACGCGTATATCCGATTCCTGCAATCGTATCACGGACAATACGTGAAATATCCACGTAAGCCGATGTTGTAATTTCTCCAGCAACAAGCACAAGACCTGTCGTTACACTTGTTTCACACGCTACACGTGCATTTGCATCCTTAGCAAGGATAGCATCTAAAATGGAATCTGAAATCTGATCACAAATCTTATCCGGATGGCCTTCTGTAACAGATTCAGAAGTAAATAGACGTTTCTTTGACATCTTATTTCCTCCTTGGAAGTTAGTATGTTGTAGGCATAAGCCTGATTTTTACGGAACTCGTTTCCCTTATTAGTTTCAATCATAGACACAGAATTCATGAAAAAAACACAAAAACCTTCCCTGGGTAATGAGGAAAGGTTTAAAAATTCTATCATCTATCCTTTCACTCTTATCGTTCAAGGGTTTTTACCTTGCTCAGGTTAGCACCATCACCACAATTCCTTGAAGAATCATCGCTTTATTTTCGGCGATTGATCTTTGGGCCAAGTTCAATATGGCAGGTTGCTGGGTTTCAAAGGGCCTGTCCCTCCACCAACTCGGGATAAGAGAATCCGTACAATTTTAGATACTATCGCATTTAGCCTGAATTTGTCAATGTTTTTCTAAAAAGAACATTTTCCCCATTGAAAAAATAAAAAAACTTTTTTTATGGCATAGCCGATCTATAAATAGTATTCTTAAAGAGAATAGACTGGAAGGCCAGACCATAGACTATCGGTGGATAACTCGGTCAAAAGCACGAGCACGATTGAAACCATATATTTATCCCTTTTTCCTTTTCATATATGGTCCTTCACTTCGTTTCTTCCTATATAAATGAAAATTTTCGTTAATCCAAGATAGACCCCATTTTTTTACGGCGGCATTCGTTTCTCACAACCAAGATTGACTACCATAAGATTGTCTTCCTGTTGATACAACTTTTCTGTTGACCATCATCCAGGATGACTCACTGCAAGTATATGCCGGCATTAAACACTAGGTTACTCATATAAATAAAAAAATTGATTACTGTGACTAATCTCTAATCATTCACAAAAAACGATTAAATAGTATAGACTATTTAATCTAATGTGTTATACTAATTGTAATATAAAACTTATACAAAGGATGGTATCTCATATATGAATTCTGTTGACGTTAATGAGTTACACCAATTATTAGCAGGGAATAATGTGCAAACTCAGCTCTCAGTTCCTCAATTAGTTGAAAAAGTATTAAGCAGAAATGAAGGCGTTTTAACTTCAACTGGCGCAGTAAAAGCTGAAACTGGCAAATACACGGGCCGTTCACCTAAAGATAAATATATTGTAGAAGAAGCTTCCGTAAAGGACAAAATTGACTGGGGTCCAGTGAACCAGCCGATTTCCGAAGAAGTCTTCAATAAACTATATAGCAAAGTAGTGGACTACCTAAAAGCTAAAGAAGAAATCTTTGTGTTCAAAGGCTTCGCTGGTGCGGACGAATCATCACGCCTTCCCATCCGAGTTGTAAATGAATATGCTTGGCATAACCTTTTTGCTCATACTTTGTTCATCCGTCCGAACGAAGAGGAATTGAGAGGGCACGAAGCAGAATTCACGATCCTTTCAGCACCTAATTTCAAAGCCAATCCAGAAGTCGACGGGACTAAATCCGAAACGTTCATCATGGTCTCATTCGAACGCCGTACGATCCTGATCGGCGGAACCGAATATGCAGGTGAAATGAAAAAATCGATTTTCTCCATCATGAACTACCTACTTCCGGAAGAAGAAATCCTTCCGATGCATTGCTCGGCAAACGTAGGTCGTGAAGGCGATGTCGCTTTATTCTTCGGATTGTCCGGTACTGGTAAAACCACTTTATCTGCCGACACGAACCGTAAACTGATCGGTGATGACGAACACGGCTGGTCTTCTAACGGTGTATTCAACATCGAGGGTGGGTGCTACGCAAAGACCATCAACCTTTCACGTGAAAAGGAACCACAGATTTTCGACGCCATTCGTTTCGGCGCGGTATTGGAAAATGTAGTGGTAGATCCCGATACACGCGAAGCGGATTACGATGATAGCTCGTTAACGGAAAACACGCGTGCCGCATACCAAATGCAAGCGATTGACAACATCGTGAATCCAAGCATCGCGGGACACCCGAATACCATCATTTTCTTAACAGCTGATGCTTCCGGCGTACTGCCTCCAATCAGCAAACTTTCTAAAGAGCAAGCCATGTTCCACTTCTTGAGCGGATACACTAGTAAATTGGCTGGTACAGAAAGAGGAGTGACGTCTCCTGAAGCAACCTTCTCGACATGCTTCGGTTCACCTTTCCTACCACTTCCTGCACAACGCTATGCTGAAATGCTCGGGGAAAAAATCGACGAGCATGATGCAAAAGTGTACCTGGTCAACACAGGATGGACTGGCGGAGCGTACGGAACTGGAAGCCGTATGAAGCTTGCTTACACTCGTGCCATGATCCAAGCGGCACTTGAGGGCGAATTGGCCAACATCGAAACCATTAAAGACGATATCTTCGGCTTGAACATTCCGCTTCATGTTCCTGGTGTTCCTGACGAAGTGCTTCAACCAATCAAGACGTGGGAAGATCCTGCTGCGTATACAGAGTCAGCAAAAGACTTGGCAGCACAATTCCGTGCCAACTTTAAAAAATTCGGTAGCGTACCAAATGAAATTGAAGAACTTGGCGGACCAATTGCATAACCTAGGATACAAAAGGACCAAGCGAAATTCGCATGGTCCTTTTTTTTATCATGGCAGCGCTATGCTGTTAGCCTTTCTATTCTATCTACTGATTCATCACCTTCGTGTCTATCAAGAAAAAACCCGAACGAGATAATAATCCTCGTTCGGGTACTGATCCTATTTTTAAATCTTAAAATGACTCACTTCTTTTTGCAGCCTTTCAGCCAAGGATGCTAGTGATTGGGCCCCAGTGGTAATTTGTTCATTCGCAGCCAACTGTTCTTCGGTTGCTGCACTGGTATCATGGGCACGTTCGGCAGCCGAGACCGCAATTTCTTTGATGGATAAGGAACCTGCTGCCACTTCTTCGGTCATCGCTTGAATTTCATCGATAGCAATGGATGCCGATTCCACCCGTTCGCTTACCTCTCCGACTGCAACTTTGATTTGTTCGAACATCTGTAATGAATTTTCAGAAGCCACCAGTCCATCTACCGCTTTCTCGGTTCCGATCTTGATGGATTCAACGCCTTTTTTGGTAGCATCTTGAATCATACAGACCATGTTTGCAATCTCGGAAGCGGACCGTTTCGATTGCTCAGCCAGTTTCCGGACTTCATCAGCCACTACAGCAAAACCTTTTCCATGCTCACCAGCACGGGCAGCCTCGATGGCCGCATTCAAGGAGAGTAAGTTCGTTTGATCGGAAATGTCCGTGATCAAAGCTGTCACCCTTTGAATATCACTTGAATGACTCGCCATCACTTCCATGATGCTCGCTGAATCTTGAATGGTAGCGTTGATATTATTCATTTCCTTTGTCACGGCATTCATGCTGGACGCACCTTCTTGCACGAGCGAATTCACCGTTTCAGCCGATTGAAGCATGTCGACATTACTCTCTGTAATCCTTCCTACCGCTGCAGCCATTTCATTCATGGAATTGACTGAATCCTCGATTATGACAACCTGCTGATTCGTTCCCTGCATATTATCCTCTGCCGTTGTTGCGACCATCTCCGAAGATGCCAGGCTTTCCTCGGAACTCGCCGACATTTGTTCTGCTTGGACGGCAAGCTGTGTCGAGGAATCCCTCATACTCGCCACAATCGACTTCAGTTCTTTGACCATCTTATTGAAGGCGCCGGCCATCTCCCCAATCTCATCTCTGTTTCGAACCTGTACGTCTTCCACTTGGAGGTCACCGCCTGCAACCTGTCCAATTGCATCTGTAAGCTTCCGAACAGGAAGGGAAATACTACGGCTCAAGATAGTCGGCATAACGATGCTAAGTACGAACCCTCCGATGATGACCAACGTGATGATGAGCTGCATGTCCTTCACCAACATATCTATCTCCTTGCGTTTCTCTTTCATATACACTTTTTGGTTCTCACTTAACTGTGTTGCCAAATTGATGATCGTTTCTTCCAGTACACTTGCCTGCTTCGCGATAACCAATGCTTCCTGATTTTTCTCCTTCTGCACGTTCAAGATTATTTCCTCTGCAAGATCCGTATATTCCTGTTTCGATTTATATACTTGTTCCAATAGGACTCGGTCTTCTTTAAGATTAATTTTCTTTCCTAATTCTTTATATCGTTCTTCAAATAAATCATTTTTTTCTGATCTTCCTTCTAAATACTTAGAATCTACATAAATCATATACCCACGGATATCATTGGAATAATCTTGCTGATTGATGATCAGTTCATCTACAAGCTGGGTCTTTTTCACACGATCATCCAATAATAACTTATACTGGCTATTTAAATGACTAATAATCAATAAATAGACAGCCCCCATGGCCAATAAAAATAAAAGCAAAGACAAAAAACTACCCCATAGTTTTTTTGATACAGATAATTTCATGTAGCATCCCCCAAGTCGTTTTATATCTTCTTTGTCCCTAACCATCATCCTTACATCTTTTGTCAATTAAGAGTATAAAGTCCTATACCAATATTACCATATTCTTCATAATATTTTGTCAATTTACACAAAAAAACCTAACACTCTTTTAAGAGTCATTAGGTTTCCTAGTCTTAATCTATATAAATCGTACCGGAAGCTGATTGGACTGATAGAGTTGCCCCGCCTGAACCTAGTATGCCATTCAATATACTTTTCCCCCCTTCCACCTTCAGTTCTTCTGAAGAAAATAAGGAATTCTTGATTTTTCCTGACCCTGTCGAAGCCTCCACCTTTAAAGAATTTGGTTTACTCTCAAATTTCATGACTACCTTGCCTGAATGCGTAGTAATGGTACTATCTTCTTCCAATGCTCCTTTATATGAGATATCGATGTCCCCAGTATCGTTAGTAAGGTTGAAATTCCCTTCTATCTTTTTTAAGTTCATATCCCCAGCAACGATTTCCCCTGCGATCTTCTTCCCTTCAAAGCCATTGATGTCAATTTGACCGGAATCGGCCGTCACTATTAATTCTTCTGCGGTTATTTCCTTCCCGGATATTTTGCCGGACGTCGTATTTAGGTTAATTTCCTTAAAGATTTTCCTCGGGACTTCAACATATAATGTGTCTGTCTTAAAATTGATTAAACTCGATGATCCTTCAAGGTCAACTGTGAGAACATTTCCTTCCAACGTTATCGGGACTTCCTTTCCTGCCTTCTCGCTTACTTTCACTTTCTCATTATCGGATGGTCGCATTTCGATATTTTGCCCATCGGTTGTAACGAAGATTTCCTCTATTTCCTCTGCATCGAATGTCTTGGCTTCTACGTCAGAAGTAGAATCTGAACCACATGCCGCCATGAAAACGCATAACATTGCAACAGTTAGGATAAACATGAACCTTCTATTTAAATTTCTCATCGAATTCCTCCATTTGAATATTCTTTTTCTACCATGACCTTCTTAAATCCTGAACGGAGATGACCCGTTTTTACTAGTTGTAAAACGATCGTGATACCTAATAGGACAAGAGTCAAGCTGAGGTAAAACCCGTTGTAACTTGTCGATACGCCTAAAAAGTCAAGATACGGAATATCATTCACAGGTCCTAGATACCACCAAAGCATATAAATGACCTCAAATAATTTCCGGGATCCACTCCAAACCCCAAGAGCCAATCCGATTGTCGGAATGAAGAAAACACCAGTCATCCACGAATAAAATAAGGAGAGCTCTCCATCGATTAAAAAATGAACGATAGCCCCAATCGATACCAGTAAGGTCACAAGAACTCCCGAGATCCAGACTGCAAAGAATTTATACAAAGGCGGGCAGCTGGCAAAGATGAGTTCTTGAGTAAAATAATATTTTTCCCTTGTCCCCATTTGTGACCACATGGCTATAGGGAATACCATTATAGCGGGAAGCCAGCTTCTAATTTGATCTAATGGAAGAAGAAAACTCCCTGCCACCATCCCTATCGCAACCAAATACCACCAAATCGAGTGACCCTTAAGCATGATTTGCAATTCGGCTTTAACTAGCCTTGAAAGAGAGACTTGTTTATCTTTTTCCACCGGCGATAATTGAGGGACCTGATTTAGATGCACGTTTGTCTCCTGCTTTCTTTTCGATTCGAATAACAGCACCTTCCCTTCTTGACTGTTTCGCTTCTCGTTCTTGAAACGGCTGAACAACATAGCCGATAACATGGTAACGATGATTGCAATCCCTAACCAAATGAACCTTTGCAGCAAAATATGTGAATCCCATTCAACACCTTGCCAGACAAACGTCGCTATTTTCTCTTCCACCGGATAATACCCGAAACTTCCTCCCTCCTCGCCATCTTTAATGAACTCATATTGAGTCGCTGCTTCTTCGACCATATCGGAACGAATGGAGTCGAGTCCATACAGGTCCCAAAAACTGTTCGGACTCGCTATCGAGATAACACTAAAAAAAATCCAAAGGAAGAAAAATAGAATGTTTCCGACCACACCCTTCAATCCAGGAGCTACATCAAAAAAGACCGATAATGCAGCAAGCACTAGGAGTGAAGGAAGAGCGATGAATAGGAATGGCGCGAAATATCCCCAGACCTGAATGTGGTATTCCTCCCCGCGCAAAAGCTGCATAGCCATAAACGCCACTACCGTAATGGACTCGATTACTATTAACAAAAGGAAATGGGAAAGGACCTTGCTCGAGATATAGCGCATGTTACTAATTGGTGTCGATGCAATAATCTGTCCGACTTTAAGCCTGTAATCCTCCGAAACTTGATTTCTTAACAAATAGAAACCAAAAAGCCAGAGAAGCAACGTGGAGAGCATGGCAACCATGCCTCCTAGCCATGCTGAGTTATAAAGACCCCGGACCCCACCAATATAGAAAACCTCATAGCCTGCTGTGGCATCGGGCACACAGGCAAAGCCAATGAAAATGCTCATTCCAATGACAATAAGAAATGGATAGCTTCTCGTCTGCTTTATCAAATTATTTTTCACAAGATAAAAGTAGGAACCGAATGTAGAATTCATTGTTTTACTCCCATTGTAGAAATGCAATGCAGATAGGCATCCTCTAGTGAAGAAGGCAAAGAAGTCGCATCCACGCTCGGCCTTTTGGCGGAAACGATTCGTGCATGAACCCCGTCACTTCTGTGAACGGCACTGCTGATGGAGTAGCGATTCTGTACTTCCTGGAGGCTAGAGGCCGGGATTATACAGTTCCACACTTTATTATCGACACTAAGAATTAATTCCTCTGGCGTTGTGTATGTAACCAGCTCTCCTTTAGATAGGACCGCTATGTTTGAAGCTATGGACTCGATGTCCGTAACGATATGGGTAGATAAGATGACCACTCGATTGGAGGACAGAGTGGATAGCAAATTCCTGAATCGAATCCGCTCCTCAGGATCGAGTCCGACCGTGGGTTCATCCACTATCAACAAAGAGGGATCATTCAATAGAGCTTGAGCAATACCCACCCGCTGTTTCATTCCTCCGGAAAAACCACCCAAAAGCCTTTTCCGGTCATGAGACAAGTTCAAGGCTTCCATTAACTCCTCAATCCTCCTTCTAGCCGACTTCATCTTCAACCCTTTCATCGCAGCCATGTATTCAAGAAATTCTATGGGGGTCATGTTTGGATACACACCAAAATCCTGCGGTAAATACCCCAATTCCCTTCGTAATCCATCGGGTTTCTTCGTAATGTCCATGCCGTTCCAGGTGAGGCTCCCATTCGTCGGTTTCTCGATCGTGGCTAGCATTCGCAACAAGGTGGTTTTCCCCGACCCATTCGGACCCAATAAACCCGTGATGCCGGATTTTAAATGTATGGATACATCACTTAAAGCCTGTTTTGATCCATACCTCTTCGTTACATGTTCTATATTCATTTCCATGTCATGTCTCCCCTTCCTTGCTTTTAACTCTTCCTAACACTCAGTTTAAACAGCCAAAGTAAAATCAAGGTAAATTGAAAGCGAAAAAGAGGTATTATTTCTACTTACATATACACATACATAAAAAATACAAAAAACCGAAATTAACCATAAAATACTAGATTATGGTAAAATTAAGGACCGAGTGATTATATGGTTTAGGAGGTACTTACTAGATGAATCCTGAAAAAATCCTATTGGTGGATGACGAAAAGGGGATATTAACATTATTAGAAATAACCTTGAAGAAGGAACGGTTCCATCATATTACCTGCAGTTCGACCGGCCAGGAAACTTTGGAACTAATCAAGAAACATACATACGATTTAATCCTGCTGGATGTCATGCTCCCAGATTTCAATGGTTTCGATTTATGCAGCGAAATTCGTAAGCATACAAATACACCCATCATCTTCCTCACATCTTGTTCTAGTGATTTCGATAAATTGACCGGGCTTGGCATTGGCGGCGATGATTATATCACCAAACCCTTTTATACACTCGAAGTAGTTGCCAGGGTGAAAGCCCTGTTACGCCGAAAGAAGATGTATGAAACATCCGCTTTACAAAATCCAGAGGCTACAAAAGAATATCACTTTAGTAGTTTTTCCTTGAATTACAGTGAAGCGCTTCTTACCGTCAATAATAAAAAAATGGATTGTACGGCTAAGGAATTGGATTTACTCGCTTTTTTCTGCAAAAATCCAAATCGCATTTTCACAACTTCACAAATTTATGAACACGTATGGGAAGAACCAGGATTCGGAGAGGAAAAGACGGTTACCATCCATATTTCGAAGATAAGAAAAAAATTAGGAGATGACCCGAAGCACCCGAAGATCATCTTGAATTTAAGAGGGATAGGTTATAAATTCATTCCCCCTGTAGCGGAGCACGTATGAAGATAAAAGTACGTTTCAGCCTGTATTTTATTATCGGTCTTCTTCTTTGGATCTTGAGTATGGGACTGACAATCATGCTGACCATAGAAGTCATCTTTCCCTTTATTAGCTTCAAAGAAGGTGACAAAGGATATGATGCACTAGTGTTGATGGCATTTTTACTAAACATCACGGCCTGCAGCACGTTCTTCGCCTGGTATTTCGGCAGTCCATTATGGTTCATCATGACTTGGATCCAACAACTAACTCTGGGGAAATATATTGACCCTCCGCAAAAAGAAAAAGCCTTCACAAATAAAGGTACATTACGAAAGCACTACCAGCTCTATAAAGAAGTGATTTTCAATATTTTTTCATTATCTGAACACCTAAAGCAAGCGGAACAAGATCGCGAAAAAATCGAAGAGATAAAAAAAGATTGGATAGCCGGAATCTCACATGACCTCAAGACGCCTCTTACCTATATCACCGGATACTCCTCGTTATTACTAAATCAAGATTACTCATGGACGGAGAATGAAAAACTAACATATATCAAAGAAATTGCGCAAAAAGGTGAACAGATAGAATCTCTGATTGAAGACCTTACCCTTTCCTTTCAGATGAATCATATCAAAACCTATTTGCCTATTACTTTAAGAAGGGAAAACATCGTCGAATTCACTAAAAGTTTAATAGCCGATATTGGCAATGATCCGAGAGCATTTGAATACAACCTAAGCTTCGAATGTCCTGAACCCTTTATCGAGATTTCATTTGATGTTCGCTTAATGTATCGGGCCTTACAGAATTTACTCACGAATGCCCTCCTCCATAATCCACCTGGTACGAACATTCATGTCTTATTAAAGAAACAAGCGAGCACCGTCACTATCTCTATTTCTGACGACGGTATTGGGATGAACCAACATACTTTAGATAACATTTTCAAAAAATATTACCGAGGCACCTCAACTGAAATGGGAACTGGCTTAGGTATGGGCATCGTGAAAAACCTTATTCATGGACATGGCGGGCAGATCAAGATTACTAGTGAAGTGTCAAAAGGAACCACCATTCATGTCACACTTCCTCATCAAGAAAGTGAAAAACAGCTCATCTTGTAAAACAACGAGGGCCAAATTTGAATACATAACAAAACCCCACCTTTACTATAACGTAACGGGTGGGGTTTCTATATGGCTTCCACATCGGCTAAATCCATCTGTATGAACACGTCCTTTTCAATTAATCGCTAATTTACTATATTCGTCCAACTGATCTTCGGTTAAGTGTTTGATGAAATGGTGAAAGTTAATCGACTCGATTCCATATCTTTCGCAAATCATTAAATACGTTTCATATGCTTTATTATACATGTTCATTTTCTTTCTCCTCCTCTGTTATATAACAATAAATTTAATATACAAATAATATATAACAGGAGGATGATCCTGTCAATATTTTTTCGAAAAATTTCTGGAAAGCAAAAAAAGACCACCCACTTGGTGATCTTTAGATTCCATGACCTCATTTACCGAAGAACGCACCTTCTCTTTTTAAATACAGCAAGATCGTCCCGAAAATGACTACTTCTGATAACGGAATCGAAAGCCATGCGGCATTGGTTCCAAATATCAGGGGTAGTGTCATGAGGAAGATGAGCATGAAAAGGAATTCCCGCCCGATCGTGATCCAGGCTGCCATCCTGACTTGTCCGACCGATTGAAAATAGGTCATCATGACGAAGTTTACTCCCATCAGAATATAGCCACCAAAGAATATCCGAATGCCGATGGTCGCGAGTTCCTTCACATCTTCCGAAAAGTCCCCGAATAAATCTACAATATAGGGAGCGGTCACTTGCCCGAGCAAGGTGATGAAAACCCCTGCTCCGATTGCCGTAAAGACGGCAATGCGGACCGTCTCACGTTTTCGCTTCTCATCCTTGGCTCCATGGTAATAACTAACGAGCGGTTGGATCGCTGACCCGATGCCAAGAAACATCAACAGCATTACACTATGTGCATAATTGACGATGGAAAAGGCAGCCAAGCCATCTGTCCCTGCAAGACGGGAAAACACATTATTATGGGCAATCGTGAAAACGGACACTCCAAGTTCGGATAAAAAACTCGGAAAACCAATCGACATGGTAAGAAGAAAAAGCGTTTTGTCAAAACGAAACTTGACCAGACGAAGCGTATTTCTTTTCGTGAAGAAATGGGCCGAAAGCACAACGATCCCGAGTGCTGACGCGGTGATTGTCCCAAACGCAATCTCGCGGACCCCTAAATTGTACACATACAAAATGATATAGTTCAAAATGAAATTAGAAACAGCCGTGACGATCAAAGCCGACATCGCAAGCGTCGGATTTCCGTTATTCCGGATAAATATACTCAAGGCGTTTTCTAAAGTGAATACAAAGCCCAGCATCAAGAAGACATTCATATAATCCGTCGCAAAGGGCGCCGTGGCCTCATTTGCCCCTAACGCGAACACGAGCTGATCATGAAACAGGAAGGCAATCAAACCGATGATAATCGTGAAGCCTGTAATTAAAACGATGGAATGTGTAAAAATAAAACGAGCCCGTCCATGATCCTTCGCCCCCATGCTTTGGGAATATAGCGTGGCACCCCCGACACCAATCCAAATCGACATCGCGACAAATATGGTATAAATGGGGCCAGCAATATTCACCCCTGCTAAGGCGACGGAACCAAGTTTATTTCCGACCATGACGCCATCGACGACAAAGTTCAATGCCATCAAGATCATGCCGATCATCGATGGAATCAAGTAGCGTAAAAAGACCTTTCCCGTCGATTCTATTTCTAGAAGATTTTTCTGTTGTTGTTCTCTCATTGCCATGTTTCCATCTCCTATTTACCTAACCTTACTTGGATATTCCTCTCCAAAATACGGTCCATAATGCTTCGAATTTCTCTTCCAGTCGCTTGGAATCATCGGAGTAGGCCAGCTCAACCATGATTGCGACGATTACACCTGTGTACGCCAACGTCAGCGTCCGGGCACTCCCCGCAAGGACCCCTTCCGATATCCATGATTCGAATAACTCTTCTAACAAAGCTTCTTGTTGATTCTCAAGATCCATCGCTTCCCGCTGCACCTCTTTGTACAAATGCGGAGGCGGAAAGAATTCCATCCGAAGCCAGAACTTCAAATTCTCGTTCTCCTGAAACATCTTTCTCATCTCTTCCAGGAATCCATACAATGTCTTTTCCGGTTCCTGTTTTTGCTTGAAATACGCCACGTAAGAGGAGAGCTCCATCTCCTTGGCATCTTTGAGGACGGCGAGAAATAAATCATCTTTCCCTTTAAAATGAGAATAAATCGACTGCTTTTTAATCCCCACATCGTCAGCGATTTGAGAAAGCGACGTCCCCTCATATCCATGAATCGAAAAATATTTGAGTGCCGCTTTTTTGATATCTTCACTTTTCATGATCTTCACCTTTCATAAACCAATATCTTACCGCACAAGCACGCCCTTCATCCTAACGAACGTTCGTCAGGAAATTATCGCATAAAACTATTATTCTGTATACAGGAACTATCTAACAATAAAAAACGGCCGCAGTTATCCCACGGCCATTTTAAAATATGTATTCTAGCAAACTCTTAAATCAGATGAAGATAGTTCAAGATATTCTTGCCTATCAATAACACGGTGACGCCAATGAATAATACCCGGACATAGGAAGATCCTTTTTTTATCGCGAAGTTGGTCCCGACCAAAGCCCCGGCAACCATCGCAATCCCCATCGGAATCCCGTAAGCGAAATTGACCGTACCCATCGATAGGAACACGACAAGCGCGGCAATGTTACTGCCAAAGTTCAAGATTTTTGCATTCCCTGCCGCTTGAACAAAATCAAATCCGATGATCAAGAAAGCAAACAACAAAAACGAACCCGTCCCTGGTCCAAGAAACCCATCATAAAAGCCGATCGCAAAAATGACCAATAGCATCATGATCAGCTTATTCCGGGTTAACCCTTTATATAAGGTTTCTTTTCCCCAGTCCTTTTTGACGATCGTGTAAATCGCGACTATCACTAATATTACTAAAATCAGCGGCTTCAAAATATCAGGCGATACAAAGTGAACGACATATGCGCCTAAAATCGACCCGACCACCGTAAGCGGCAAAAACTTGATGACAAATTTGAAGTTCACTTTCCCAGCACGAATGAATGATATCGTACTCGTCAAAGATCCCATAGAGCTCGAAAACTTATTCGTCGCAAGTGCCGCTGATGGCGACATCCCCGTAAACAACAAAGCAGGAATGGAAATAAGTCCGCCTCCGCCCACAACAGAATCAATGAACGCAGCAATAAAACCGGCAATCACTAAAAATAGCAGTGTATAAAGATTAATATCCTCCATCTAGTCTCCTTCTTTCAACAGCAATATCTCATCTATTATACTCCCACTTTTGGATATTTTATAAAAATCAAATAACTTTCCACGAAAATATGGAACCAAATTAGTCTCGCACTTTTGCGTGGTTGAATTATTGGATGTTGTGGTTGAATTATTCCTTTCTGTGGTTGAATTAATTTGTGGCCTGGTCGAATTAATCGTCTTCGTGGTTGAATTCCACAAATCTCGACCGGTTTTTGTGCTGAAAGTCGAATTATGAGCGTGAATGTTGAATTATTCCTGTGAATGTTGAATTATTCCTGCGAATGTTGAATTATCCGCCCCAACGTTGAATTCCGCACAACAACCCACATCAAAAAAAGCGCATGCTAGGTCGCCATGCGCTTCAGGTATTCAGTTTGTTGAATTCAGTGAGATCAATTGGTATGTAATGGTGGTTTTTTCGTTCGTCCATTCGACTTTTTGGATAACCGCCGTTCCGCTTGAATCAGATTGAATCGTTTTACGGACGTCAATCGGGATGTCGATAGGATACAGGCGGTACCCAGCTTTCGTCAGGCTGAACACATTCTCTTGTTCACGAACTTCGTTTCCCTTTGTCACGATCATGGTGTTGAGTTCCATAGGCATGCCCATGTATATCTCCTCCTCTGGTCAATATACTTCATTCTATCATTATTCGGTTTTACTTTTCATCCAAGTTGTTAAATCTTCGACCACTTTTCGATTGACCGCAGGCGGGAAGAAATGCGTGAATTGCGGGAAAAACCAGCTCTCGACCGGCTTATCGTGGGCCTTTAACCTTTTCTCCAGTCGATAGGCATGTTCCACCGACACATTGTCGTCCCGTTCCCCGTGTATGATTAGCACTGAAACATTCAACTCCTCAATCGCAAACAACGGTGTCCTGTATTCATATTGTTCCGGACATTTCTTAGGTGTACCACCGATGACCCGCTTCATCATCCGCCGCATGTCGACTCGTTCGACATACGTCATGAACATATCGGACACCCCGCCCCATGTGACAAGGGAAGCCGCCGTCTTGCAGTGAATCGCCGTCCAAAGAGCCATGATTCCACCCCGGGAAAAACCGAGGATATGAATATGTTCCTTATTCACCCGCGGATGTTGCTCAAGCAGATTGAAGCCCGATATCGCATCGAACCGGTCTTCTCCGGCAAAATCTTCGTCACCCTCGCCGCCTTGGTTCCCCCGGTAAAAAGGGGCAAAGACGATGAAACCTTCTGCTGCGTACTGTATGATACGTCCTGGTCTCACCTTGCCTACATTTTTAATGCCACCCCGTAAATAAAGGAAAGCATCATGAATGTCCCCCTCCACCGGTTCCGCAAGTAATCCCTTTACCTTCAAGCCCTGAGACATGTATGTGACTAAAAAAAGGTGAATGCCTGGATGTGGTGAGGGGAACCGTTGCTTTGAAATGATACTTCCGTTCTTCATGTTCCGCTCCCCCTTTCTCTTTCCCTTATTGTAAAACATTCACCCAATTTTATCCCCTGATAGGCATTCACAAATTCCCCACTCGTTCATACGATAAGGTAGGCAAAATTCCTATATATCAAGGAGGAAGGTAAATTGAAAAAATGGTGTAAAGCGGGTGTCCTATTTTTACTTGTTTGCATGCTGGTGATTCCACTCGGGGCCTGTGGAAAAAAGAAAGAAGAAACGACGAAGGTCCGCGTGGCCGAAGTGACGCGCTCGCTTTTCTATACGCCACAGTATGTCGCGATTGAAAAAGGTTTCTTTGAAGAAGAGGGCTTGAAAGTCGATTTGAAAACGACGGCTGGCGGCGACAAGACGATGACCACTTTACTGTCTGATGGCGCAGACATTGCACTCGTCGGATCGGAAACATCCATCTATGTCCAGGCCCAAGGATCCAGTGATCCGGTCATTAACTTCGCACAGCTCACGCAAACGGATGGAACCTTCCTTGTTTCACGTGAAAAGATTGAAAATTTCGAATGGGATATGTTGAAAGACTCCACTTTCCTAGGTCAGCGGAAAGGCGGAATGCCGCAAATGGCTGGGGAATTTGTCTTGAAAAAGCATAATATCGACCCACAAAAAGACTTGAAGCTCATTCAGAATATAGATTTTGCGAATATCGCGACCGCATTCGCATCCAGTAACGAAATGCATGTTTGAAGTCTCTATAAAGAAGGTTCCTCATTGTTTGGTTTCAGGCACTCCTGTAGGGTAAAATTGAACATGATCTCCACTTCATTTTTTCCTAAGATCACTTTATCAATAATCCTCGACAGCATCGCCTTCTTCAAATCATTGTCCGCTTTATCGAATTCTAGTTCCCAATGTTTCACATCATTAACTTCGGCGCTGCGATTTTCCATGTCTGCTCTTACCCTCATCCTACTAGCGGTATTTTCAGCGACCTTCCTATTAATATCTTCTATGGCACCTGACAGTTGTTCCGGGGTAAATACACTCTCGCCAACCAATGATTTACTGATTTCAGCTTGCAGCCTCACTAATTGCTTCATCCATGCTAGATATTCCTTATCCAACAGCTTTAAATTCCGCTCACACTGTGCCAGATGGGAGGGTTTGTGAACAGCGCGGGCCAAGTATGGGCTTAAATCGAGCTGTGAAAGTACAGCCTTCACCTGTTTCATCAGGATCGCATCGTACTTCTTGGCTTCCCATGTACTGCTTTCATGAGCACCATATGCCCTGCCTTTATTGAGTGGACATTTATACCGATACGTAACAGTGGAATCTCCTTTACCTTTTTGTTTTCGATAAAGATAGTTCCCGCTCAACTTCGCCCCGCAATACTTACAATGGGCCATTCCTGAAAACATCAACTTCCCTGCAAGTGGTATGCCTGATTTGTCTTGTTTCTTGATGTTGTTCCTTCTTGTGCTCCTGATCTGCTCGGCTTGCTTGAATAGATCATCTGAAACGATTCGTAACGTCCCATTATATGGCTGAGTATGTCCCTCTTCCCCATTAAACCCTTTGTAACGTTTCTTTCCTATATAAATCGGATTGGATAAAATACGCTGGATCGTACTAACCCCAAATAGGTTTCCTTCCCGGTTTCGGTAGCCTCTGTTATTCAAGTAATCCACGATCTTCCGATAGCCCATGTGGCGGTCGACATATAAACTGAAGATCAGCTTGATCATCTCCGCCTCTTCTTCATCCACCGCCAATTCTTTTAGATATCTGTCTTTGCTCTTCCAGTGCAATCGATTCGTTTCGAGGATCCTGTAACCAATCGGCGCCGCCCCTCCTTGAAAGTACCCTTGCTCACTTAGCTGCTTTTTAGCTTCTCTAACCCTCATGGATGTTTTCTGGCTTTCCCCGTCAGATTGCCAGAAACTAATATAATTTAATAACTTATCGATATGTGATTCCGTGTTCCGTCGCCCTTCTTGTGTTGACCAAACTTCGATAGCATTTTGATTCAGGAAATTAACGATCAACGGCGTTTCATCCTCCCTCCTTCCCAACCGGTCAAACATGAATACCAATAGAACATCGAGTTCCTTATCCTTGGCCCCTTGTTTAATCGTATTCAATGCGTCCCTTTCATTCGCTTTCTTCGACCAGCCTGACACCCCTTTTTCTATCAATTCATTGGTAATCATCCAACCTTGCTTATTTTTCACGAATTCATGGCACGCGTTTTTTTGAATCGGGATGTCATCATCAGTAGCGACTTGCTTCATGGTAGATACACGATACAGACACCAAACACGCTTCATCTCGCCGTTCCTCAAGACCATATCCCCCTGAAAAACGCTGTAAGCCCTTTTTTCGCCAAATCATTTTTTTCTAAACTCTTAGTGAATGTCAAACTAACTTTCACTTTATGACTCGAATCCTCCATCAAATAGTCATATTCTTCGTCTGTTTTGTGCAAATACTTCGCTTTCCCCACAACAATCATATCTTCTTTGATGGCCATCACCCCGTTAGCATGGATTCCTATAATGTATTTCTGTTGGAGTGATAGTATTAGTAATCTTCCAAAGACATAAAAAAGCCAGTACACGAATGTACTGGCCTTCACCGTTTATGATGTTTGTTTCATTTTTTCCTTGGATGGAACGAAAAGCGTCAAGATAAAGGCGATGATAGCCAAAATCGTCATGAAATAATAGGCATCACTTGATCCTAAAATGGCAGCAAGGGAACCGATCGCTTCAGCCGTTGCATTAGGTGTTTCTCCTAGTAATGTTTTCGCATGACTTGTCGTTTGTGCGGTGAAAACGGTAACGACTACCGCCGTTCCGATGGCACCTGCAATCTGGCGAACCGTATTATTCACAGCCGTACCATGCGTCACAAGTGTTTTCGGCAAGGCGTTCAAACCAGCCGTGTTCAATGGCATGGTAATGAAGCTCAATCCGATACGAAGGAAAATCGTCCGTACCATTAGGAAAACGAAGGTCGTGGATTCTGTTAAATCCGTCACGACCCACATCGAAGGTATGATCAAAATCAAACCGATGATGAATAATGGTTTTGCACCAAAGCGGTCATACAGTTTCCCTGTTACCGGAGACATCAATGCATTGATGATGGCACCCGGCAATAATAGTAAACCAGCATCGAATGCTGTAAACCCTCTACCATCTTGTAAATAGATCGGTAATAATATCATATCCGCATACATCATCATCGTGACAAAGATGTTAATGATGGATGTTAGCGTAAAGACTTTATTGTTAAAGACGGATAAGTTAAGAAGTGGATCCGAAGATTTGATTTGGCGACGACAGAATATAGCAATGGTCACGATTCCCACAAGTATGGTCGACATGACAACCTTATCATCCCAACCATGACTACCCGCATTACTGAAACCATACAAAATGAGGCCAAAGCCAATCGTAGATAAGACAACGCTTACTACGTCCAACTTCGCCTTTTCTGTTTCCGTTACATTAATTAAATATTTCAACGCTAATAAAATGACGATCACCACAAATGGAATGATCCCGATGAATAACCAGCGCCATGAATAATACTCTATGACAAAACCTGCCAATGTCGGTGCTATGGCTGGAGCGAAAATAATGGCTAGCCCCATTAACCCCATCATGCTGCCCCTTTTTTCTGGAGGAAAAATGACCATGACCACGCTCATTAGCAATGGCATGATAATCCCCGCGCCAGCCGCTTGAATCATGCGACCCATTAGTAAGATGGCGAAATTCGGTGATACTGCACACAAAATCGAACCTATTAGTAAAAGTAGCATCGAGGTTATAAATAAGTGGCGTGTAGAAAAACGTTTCATTAAGTAGGCCGTAATCGGGATCAGCACTCCATTGACCAACATGAAACCAGTGGATATCCACTGTACGGTAGTCGCAGATACAGAAAATACATCCATTAAGTTACTCAATGCAACGTTTAACAATGTTTGGTTTAACGTAGATAAAAAACATCCTAAAATCAACACGGTTAATAACACTTTCTTATTTATCGATTCTGACATATTTTATCCTCTCTTCATTTGCTTTTTTGACACACTGTCAATAAAATAGATAGTACCATTCATTTTTTTTCATGCCTATTCACAATTTTTAATGAAGTGTTAATTAAACAACACATTTCAAACTTTTATTAAATAAGTCCGAGATAATAGATGATGGAGGTTTAATTTGTCGACACAAAAAAAACAGGATCCACGTGCCATCCGCTCAAAGCGGGTGATTAAAGACGCGGTTGCAGAGCTATTGGTTGAAAACCCGGATATTTCAAAACTTACCGTACAAAAAATCTCCCAACGGGCAGAACTGAACCGGGCGACCTTTTATTTACACTTTGTAGATATTAACGATTTATTAAAGCAATTGGTTTACGATATCTTCGACGACTTGACGTTGGAAATGTCCCCCATTTTACAAATTGATAATTTAAATGATGAGGAACGATTAACTACATTTCTAGATTATTTTTATAAGCACCGCAAACTTTTTGCCGTTCTTTTTGCCCACCCTGGTTTCAAGAAGAAACTGCATATGCTCTTAAAGGACTCGATTGTGATAGAACGTGTAAGTGGCCGTACTGTTGCTAAAGAAATCACTCTATCCAAGGACATTCTCGCATCCTCCATACTCGGGATCATTATGTGGTGGCTCAAAGATGGGGTGCACTTCAGTTCCGAATATATAGCCCAACAAATTATCGAGCTATATCGATAATCCATCGTAAACTCCTGTTACCGGGAAAAGCTCATTGTAATAGGATATGATGGGCGAAGAATCAGAAATAATTTAAATGTGCTTTTTTTTTACATTTATTATGCATTCTTCTTGTTAAAAGGTGTAAAATAAATATCGACCTTATTATCAACTAGGTTGCTCGCTTACGTCATGGTCTTATGTATGCAATTCTCCTATAGTATCCTTAATATAGGTTTGTAAATGCATATATATACGATGGTTGCAAAAGGTCTTAATGAAACGGCGAGGAGCCTAATTTAGTATGGGTTGATCTTGTTTTCAATGGTTTTACCTATTGGTATGGGGTTTACGCTCATAACTAAAGAAGCAATATAATTTACGTTCACTTTTTCACATAAACTATATTTTAACAATATAGTGATAGTTGCTATTTTAATCTATTAAAAAATGCAATACAGTATGATATGCTTATAATAAAGACAGGAAAGATGTGACCAGGTCACGCCTTGGCTTATTGTTACGCCTAAGCAGGACCACCTACATCCTTCCTGCAAATTTTAGGGTATAAGGATGGTAATGATGAGCAACGGAGAAATCAAAACAGACGTCATCTTAATTGGTGCCGGAATCATGAGCGCGACTTTGGGGACAATGCTTAAAGAACTAGTACCGGAATGGGAAATCAAAGTGTTCGAAAAGCTTGAAAGCGCGGGGGAAGAAAGCTCGAACGAGTGGAATAATGCGGGGACAGGACATGCAGCATTGTGTGAACTTAATTACACCACTGAAAAGCCAGACGGATCTATAGATATTAGCAAAGCCATTAATATTAATGAACAATTCCAACTTTCAACACAGTTTTGGTCTTACCTTGTAAAGAACAAGCTGATAAATAATCCACAAGACTTTATCATGTCATTGCCACATATGAGTATGGTGCAAGGCGAAGAAAATATTGAATTTTTAAAGAAACGTTTTAAAGCGCTATCAGAAAGCCCTCTATTCCAAGGAATGGAATTTTCTGAAGACCCAGCGAAATTGATGGAATGGATTCCACTTATCATGGAAAACCGTCCAGCGAATGATCGCATTGCGGCAACTAAAATTGACTCTGGAACGGATGTTAACTTTGGGGCCTTGTCTCGTATGTTATTTGACCATCTAGAAAATAAAAACGTGGACATCAAATACAAACATACTGTGGATAACATTAAACGTGCTAGCGACGGTTCGTGGCAATTGAAAGTCCGAAACGCCAGCGGTAACATAGAACGCCATACAGCAAAATTCGTTTTTATCGGCGGCGGCGGCGGAAGCTTGCACTTACTGCAAAAATCCGGTATTCCTGAAGGAAAGCATATTGGAGGATTCCCGGTCAGCGGGATTTTCATGGTGTGTAATAATCCTGAAATCATCGAGCAACATCATGCTAAGGTATACGGAAAAGCTAAAGTGGGTGCTCCACCAATGTCTGTTCCGCATCTTGATACAAGATTCATCGACAATAAAAAATCATTGCTATTTGGACCATTTGCAGGCTTCTCACCAAAGTTCCTGAAAACGGGATCCATGCTTGATTTAGTCACTTCCGTGAAACCGAATAATGTCTTGACAATGTTATCGGCTGGAGCAAAAGAATTGCCATTGACTAAATACTTGATCCAGCAATTGATGTTATCTAAAGAACAACGCGTTGAAGAGTTACGCGAATTCATCCCGAACGCAAAAGTCGAAGATTGGGATCTAGTCGTAGCAGGACAACGGGTGCAGGTTATCAAGGATACGGACAAAGGTAAAGGAACGCTTCAATTCGGTACCGAAGTCATTACTGCAGCTGACGGTTCGATCGCGGCATTATTGGGTGCTTCTCCGGGAGCTTCTACTGCCGTACATGTTATGCTACAGATCATCGACAAATGCTTCCCAGAACAAAAACAAGAATGGGAACCGAAACTAAAAGAAATGATTCCATCATACGGGATTTCATTGAAAGATAACCCAGACGTCCTTGAAGAAGTTCATGCTTTTACAGCAGAGGTGCTTGGTTTACACAAAAAAAAAGAAAAAGCCTATAATTAATTCGACTACAACCTTCAATCGCTTTTTGGATTGAAGGTTTTTTTATGTACAGATGTCTATAGGTTCATCCCTCATGGTCTATCGTTCCATTCTACTGGGTGTAGTGTATTTTGTTAGCCCTTGCCTTCGCATCCGGAACGGGCGATTATGTTCAATTATTCGAGCCGACCGCCAGTGTGTTTGAAAAAGAAGGCAAAGGCCATATTGTCGCTTCCTTCGGTACGGAGTCCGGTCATCTGCCTTATACCACCTATATGGCAAAGGAAAGTTATCTGAAGGACGATAAAGAGACCGTGGAAAAATTCACTCGGGCTTTGAAGAAAGCACAGGACTGGGTGCAGGAAACGGATGCCACAGAAGTTGCCAAGGTCATTCAACCCTTCTTCGAGGATATCGATGTTGACACGATGGAGACCGTCATCGAGCGTTACAAAGAGCAAGGTTCCTTTGCCACTGATCCAATTCTTGACGAAGAGGAATGGAATAACCTGCAGGATATCATGGACGAAGCCGGTGAACTGCCTGCACGCATCAAACATGAAGACTTAGTCAATACGGACTTTGCCGAAAAAGTAGCCAAATAGCTACATGTTTAGGAGGATGTCTCATGAGCTTTTTGACAATCGAAGACATTCACCACACGTATTTTTCAAATCAAGCGGCCCAGACCGCAATCGAGGGCATTTCTCTCGATATTGAAAAAGGTGAATTTGTCTCATTCCTTGGTCCGAGCGGTTGCGGGAAAACCACCCTGCTTTCCATCATCGCCGGACTCTTTCCCCCCACCTCTGGAAAAATACTGCTCGAAAACAAGCCGCTTGAGACAGAGCATGATTTCTCGATCGGCTATATGTTGCAACAGGATTACTTATTTCCATGGAAGACTATAGAGGAAAACATCACATTGGGGCTACGCCTTTTGAAGCAAAATGAAGGGTTGGAACGGATCAAGGTATTGAAGTTATTGAATGAGGTCGGGTTAGCTGGAACTGAAAATTCGTACCCGCGTGAACTTTCTGGCGGAATGAGACAACGTGCTGCCCTGGCACGGACACTCGCCGTGGATCCGAAAATCCTGCTTCTTGATGAACCTTTTTCGGCACTCGACTATCAAACGAAATTAAAGCTTGAGGATCTTGTATCTGAAACTTTGAAATCCTTTGGAAAGACCGCTGTCCTTGTGACCCATGATATTGGTGAGGCGATTGCCATGAGTGACAGAATCTACCTGTTCGCTTCAAAGCCTGGTAGAATCCATAAGACATTTGATGTACCCGAAGAACTGCGCGAACTGACACCTTTTCATGCTAGAAACCATCAGCAATATACAGCCTTATTCCAGACCATTTGGAAGGAGCTTGAGAGTCTTGAATATTGAACAGCTTCATAGCCAATATAAAAACTCGTTGAAAAAGGAAAAAAGGCTGGTCCGTGTGTATCAGCTCCTCATTTTCATCGTCTTTTTCAGCGGGTGGGAAATTTGTTCGCGGATGAAATGGATCGATCCGCTCATCTTCAGTTCACCGTCGAAAATCTGGGATTTATTTTTAACAAAAATCGCTGATGGATCACTGCTTTCCCATTCCGGCGTGACACTATTTGAAACCGTACTCGGATTCCTTATCGGAACATTTCTTGGAACCGTGCTTGCGTCCGTACTTTGGTGGTCACCACGACTTTCGCATATCCTCGATCCCTATCTTGTCATTTTAAATGCGATGCCTAAGGTTGCCCTCGGTCCCATCATCATTGTCGCATTCGGGCCCGGCTTCCCGTCCATCATTTCCATGGGGGCGATTATTTCCATCATCATCACCACAATCGTCGTCTACACGGCCTTTCGTGAAGTCGACCCAAACTATCTGAAGGTCCTGCAGACATTTGGTGCCACCCGGTTACAATCTTTTCGGGAAGCCATTTTACCGGCATCCTTTCCGACCATCATCTCCACATTGAAAGTGAACGTGGGACTCTCATGGGTCGGTGTCATAGTCGGAGAATTCCTTGTCTCGGCAAAAGGACTTGGTTACTTAATCATTTATGGATTTCAAGTCTTCAACTTCACCCTCGTCATGCTTGCCTTAATGATCATCGCCGTCTTTGCGACCATCATGTACCAGCTCGTCGAACTACTTGAACGGAAATTAATCAAAGATTGATCTGGCTGCTGATCATAAATCGGCAGTTTTTTCATGTGGTTTCCATCTACTGACGATCTCTTTGCCGATTTTTGTATTCATCATCCATCATTTCTTCCATCCTTTTCAGACTCAGTTGCAAAATCTCATCTCTCATAATAAAACTGTACTCCTCACCCACCACTTCAGGCAGTGTAGCCAAAAGGAGAGGGCCATCCGTTTCCAGATAGTCATTTTTTCTTTCCAGACCGCTCAACTCAGCAAAAAAGATCGATTTAACGAACGGTTTTATGGGATCATAGACCTTGTATTGCCCTAAAAAAATCAATTCGTTGACCAATCCCCCGGTTTCCTCATACACTTCCCGCTTGGCTGCCCCTTCGATTGTTTCCCCTTCCTCACGCTTTCCACCAGGAAACTCCATCCCTCGCTTACGATGCTTCGTCAATACCCACTGCCCTTTATACCGGCATAAAACAAATACATGATAGGCTTCGCCAAAAGCCGCATCATGAGAGAATTCAACCTTATAGCCATTTTCATCAATAAAACTTTTCATATTTACCCATTCCCTAAACCTTATTTCACCCATAACTCTCCATGTTGAGTTATACTTTTATTATAAGATAAAAAATGGGACATGTAGCAAAAAGATGACCCCTTAATATTCAAGGCCATCATCTGTACGTTTTGCCTCCAGAATACCCATGCTTTCGATATGCCGCTTGCCTTCATCGCTTCCGAGCATATAAATCATTTCATAAATTTTTTGTAGCGTGACATCCTGCTCATCATTTTCACGATCATAATGGTATTGCAGATACGGTACATGGGCGCGATAAAAATTTGCTTCCCCGACCGAATAATTGTGATCGAATAACTCCCTAAGCTGGATGATTTCATTATCTGTTGCTTCTATTTCAAAATTCCACGGTGAACTCTCCCGATCCTGCGTTATTTGCCCATTTGGAAGATACACATAATATTTTTTTCTGTTTTCCATCACTTATCAACACCCTTTCCCTGCCTGTTACGCTTATTTTCCCACCAGTTTTCACCTTCATACGATGGAAAATTTTGTTTGCGTAAATAGGGAAGATGTTAAATAATAGATTAAAGTATCTTTCAAAGGGTAAAACATATAATAAGCCCAAGCATCCTACAGATTTTTATATGCATCATGAGGTTTTTTTGATAACCTACATATAAAGAGATAACGGATTTCAAGAAATGTGAGGTGAAAGTTATGAAGTTGATTGAAGAATTATACAACATGTACCGTAATAAACTGACTGGTGATGAAGAAGATATTGATATGCTAACGTTCGCCGTCTTGGAACAACTGGACCGCAAGGAAATTTTCGAATTGCTTCAAGAGATGGATGACCAAGAACTAACAAATCTTATGGGCCTTTACATTATTGAAACGTTAAAAGGAAAATTTGCTCAAAATAGCTTAAGTGATACGAAACCTACACACTTTTCACCACGAAATATACATTAATTACATATCATATAAGGCGTCCCTCATTTTGGGACGCCTATTTTTTCTGCAAGCTCATTTATCGTTAAATTTTATATTTCATCAAAAGAAAAGAACCCATCTTGAGTTCTTTTTGTAGGCATCTTCTTTCACTAAAGCCTCCGTTAGTTCATAAAAAGATAGCCGCAGCAACCTAGTTATTGAAGTCAAAAGCCTATTAGTTTAAGTGTAAGACTCCAGTTCAAACTCTGATCTATCATATCTAAAGTAGCATAAAAGTATTTATGATATATAGGAACATTTAAGTATTTGTACTTACTTCTTCCCATTCTTGCTCCATATAATTTACTAGCCAATTAAGAGTGTAATGTCTTTCATAGACAACGCCTTCATCTAGAGATTCTGGAATTATTAAGTCATTTAATTGCGCTTCTCTTACTGCCCAATGTGCTCTATAAATAAAATCAAGGCTATCTAATATATCACTGATTGGTTTTAAAGTGGATTTATCCATCATATCCTGTTTCGTATTACTAAGCACCGTTTCAAAAACAAATTCAGCATTACACGTACTATCTGGAACTCCTATATCGGATATTAAATTAACGGACCAAAGCAACAGCCATATGCATTCTAACTTCCAAGAGTACTGAATTCCCTCGTTATGATTGAAGTGTTTTTTTAATAGAAAATTATGTTCTTCTTCAGTAAATAGTTTATTTGCGTTATACCTTTCAATAAATTCCTCGATTTTTTCTGGGGGAGCCTCCATTGCTTTCGCTGCGACTATAGTTAAAGGAATAATTCTGTTTATTATCTCTTCCTTTGTTCTAAGAGAAACGACTTCTTCATTTTCTCTAAGCGGTAAATGTTTATTTATTGGAACCTTTAAGCTCTTTAAAGTTTTTTCGGATTCTTTTTTTCTTTTTTTCGAACTTTTCACCCTGCACCTCACTAAGTTAATCTTATTCTCTGCCAACTACTATTAGAAAAACTATCCATTTACCTTAACAAAATCACTACTCTTATACAACAATCAGATTCTTAATGCAAGCAATTCATCTCAAATATATCCATTCAAGATATATCCCTTGTCATTACCACCCTCGCTTCATTTGTTGCATAGCCATTCTTAGAGAAAAACAACTCCGGTTTGCCTTGGCCTCTCTCAGTCGATAAGTAGGCGGAATCAATTCTTTTCTCCGTTAAGATAGTACTTAAATGTGTCAACAAGTGGGTTCCGATCCCCTTTTGTTGAATGGTTCCTCGTACACAGATTTCATTGATATAAAAACTCTTGCCATCAGCCCATTGCTCTTCATTCCCGACTAAAAACCCAATTAATCGGTCAGTGGAATCAAAATAACCGATTCCAATGTACCCAGGCGTCAGACTTATATCCGATAAACGTCTGTAAGACGTCTTAACACTCCAAGGTTCGTTCCAAGGAGTGGAGGAAAATACGCAAGTGAATAGTTGTGCCGCTTCTTCTAAATCATTTTCTGCTAATAGTCGCATACTAGTTTCCATAACAAAATCCCCCTTTTTTTCTATCATTCAATTCATCCATGCAGCTTTTAATTTTTTTATACCCGCTCGGATGTCTGCTTCTGAGACTCCTGCGAACCCGATGAAGACGGTGTTGCCCGGAGGTTGCTTCGTATAAAACGGTGAAGCGGGATATATTTTTACGCCTTGCTCTTTTGCTTTTTCAATAAGCTCTTTTTCATTAAAATGAGAGTTCACATCAAGCATGATATGCAGTCCCGTGTCTCCTCCACGAACCTTCACTTGTTCTCCCATTTCACTTTGTAGAGTCTCTAATAAAATCTCTCTCTTTCTTTGGTATAGCTTTCTCATTTTATTGATGTGTTTCTGCCATTCTCCCTTTTTGATAAATTCCACAAGTGTCAGTTGGACATGACAAGACACCGTTTGCTTATATAAGGATGTGATTTCGCGGCCTTTTTCTAAAAGAGATGAAGGAAGAACCATATAGCTGACGCGCAATGAAGGCAGAAGCGATTTAGAGAAAGTCCCCATAAAGATGACTCGTTCATGCTGGTCTAGCCCTTGCAGGGAGGGAATTGGTTGTCCGCTGTATCTATATTCGCCGTCATAATCATCTTCAATGATGAATGATTGATTTTCTGCTGCCCACTTTAGCAGTTGTCTTCTTCTATCAAACGTCATGACGGTGCCAAGTGGAAATTGGTGTGAAGGGGTCACATACACAAGGGATGGATTTTCTTTTCGGATTCCATCCATACAGATTCCTTCCTCATCCACTGGAATGGGAATAATCTTCATGGAATTCATTTCAAAGATCTTCCTTGACCTCGGAAATCCCGGATCTTCATACCCTATGGAAATATCCCTCCGTAAGACTTGGCATAGAATCTGCAACAGAATCGGATTCCCCGCCCCTAAAATGACCTGTTCAGGTCGACAATGAACACCCCGGGAATGATATAAGTTTTCGGCAATGAGCGTCCTCAACTCGAGTTCCCCCAATATATCTCCTGGCCGATGAAGCTGTTGACCATATTGGTCTAAACTACCGACCATACTTTTTCGCCAAGCGGAAAAAGGAAAATGGACAGAATCCACATTGCCATAATGAAAATCAATCCAGTTCTCCTTCTCTCTTGTAACAGGCTTAATAGACGGGTTATTCGCCATTTCACTATGTATTAAATCAATTTCGTCATAATCTGCGAACCAGCCACTTCTTGGTTTACTCACAATATATCCTTCAGCAGCAAGCTGTTCATAGGTCCGTTCTACGGTCGTTTGGCTGATTGAAAGCTGAGCCGCAAGCAACCTTTTGGAAGGAAGTTTCACTCCTTTTTGAATATGGCCATCCTGCATGTTTTTTTTGAATAGTTGATAGAGCTGCTGATATAAGGGAATATCTAGATTTCTATTTAAGAAGAACGTGATATCCACTTCTATGCTTCCTCCTAACTGGCATGGTTTTATTTATGGAAACTGGCCGTTTATTAAAGGTCACTGTCGGTATATATTCATTGTAATCCATTAAAAGGAAATATGACGATAAAAAATTCAGGAGTTACGTGATTTGAGGAGTGATTTATCATGAAGAAGAAAACAACGAATGGTTGGGTGAACGGTTTTATTGGTGTACTGATTTTTAGCGGATCGCTCCCTGCGACACGCTTGGCTGTAGCGGATATCGATCCATTATTCCTAACATTCTGCCGTGCGGCGATAGCAGGCGTATTGGCAGGCGCCCTCCTTCTCCTATTCAAGCAACAACGTCCTGGAAGAAGCGATATTGTTCCGCTAATTGTAATAGCGTTGGGCGTGGTGGTTGGTTTCCCCCTGTTGACAGCCCTGGCCCTGCAATATGTCACATCGGCACATGCCATCATCTTCATAGGGCTCCTTCCGCTCTCGACCGCGATATTCGGGGTCGTACGTGGCGGCGAGCGTCCTCGCCTCTCCTTTTGGATCTTTTCGCTCATTGGCAGCTTTCTGGTCGCAGGATATGCCTTCATCCATAATCGGGAATCATCGCCGATTGGCGACGCATTCATGCTCGCTTCCATCATCGTATGTGGTCTCGGTTACGCAGAAGGTGCCCGTTTATCCCGGCGGCTCGGGGATTGGCAGGTAATTTGTTGGGCACTCGTCCTATCACTCCCCCTCATGTTGCCGCTTTCGATCTATCTCTCGCCCAAATCGTGGACGAACATCGGAGAACCCGCTCTTTTCAGCCTTGCCTATGTGTCTTTATTCAGCATGCTCATTGGCTTCGTGTTCTGGTACCGGGGCCTCTCACAAGGGGGTACAGCGGCAGTTGGACAATTGCAGCTGCTTCAACCATTTTTCGGGCTGTTGCTTGCTTCATTCATTTTAAATGAGGAAGTAACCCTGGCCCTCGTGGCCGTGAACACTGCCGTGGCGCTATGCGTGCTAGGCACTCGGCGATTTGCCCGTAAGGAGAAGACACAGGATAACAGTACGAAGACTCTTAGTGGGTAATTAGTTTCAGATTGGGGATTTTCCTTGCCTTCAATACCTTAATCTTGTCAAAAAAAAAGACCCTACCGAAGTAGAGTCTTTCTCATTCAAGCTTAGTTACCTAAGTAAGCACGTAGCATCCATGCGTGTTTATTCAAGCTTTTCTTCATGCTAGTCAGCATGTCGGCTGTTACAGGATCTTCCTCTTCAGCCGCTTCGATGATTTCCAGGAATTCCGTAGAAAGCAGTTCGAAGTCGTTTATGACGCTTTGCACCATATCTTCTGTATTTTCCTTGCCAGTTGCTTCTTCAAGAGTGGTCAATTCTAGATACTCTTTAAGTGTAGCGACTGGTTTTTCGCCGATGGCAAGAAGTCGTTCAGCCAACTCGTCCATATCCGTGCCGATTTCTGTGTATAATTCTTCTAATTTTTGGTGAAGTTCAAAGAAGTGAGGTCCATTTACGAACCAGTGATAATTGTGGATTTTTGTATAAAGAACGTTGAAGTTTGCAATTTCTTTGTTCACTAATTTCCCTAATTTTTTCTGAGCCATAATATCTACCTCCGTTATTTGGTTATAGTTATATAGTTCCCGTTCTGCAAAGATCGAAACATCCCTCGTCCAAATACTTATGTTAAAATTAACCTAATATATAACAAAAAGGGGTTATCCATATGATTACGGTTTTAGTGATATCCATTATAGTGATTCTGATTGTCCTGGGGTTGTCTGTCCTGACCATTGGTAAAGGCTACAGCTACAAGCATACGGTCGATCCCATTGACCCCCTGCCAAAAAACGAAGAAGAGCAAAAAGATCATGATAAATAAAAAAATCCTGTCTTTTCCAAGACAGGATTTTTGCAAGAGATTAACCGAATACTTTATGAAGGTCCGCTTTATCTTGTGATAACCAGAAATTCATCAATTTCTTGGCTCCTTCAAGATCATGCAATTTGGCTTGGCCGCATTGTTTCTCGTTAGCAGCTGGAATTTCTGTGATTTGCAGCGCATCCTTGAACGTATCTTCAAGTACGTCGATGATTTCCGTCACGGTCGGCTCACCGCTGACAACTAGGTAGTACCCCGTTTGGCAGCCCATTGGCGAAATATCGATAATATCAAAATGATCGTACTGTTCCGAATGCTTTCGGATGTTAAACGCTAGCAAATGTTCTAAAGTGTGGATCGTATCCGGCTTCATTGCTTGCTTGTTCGGCTGGCAAAAACGGATATCAAATTTATTAACAACACCATCTGTCCCAACCTTATGGACACCGCAATGTCTTACATAGGGGGCTTTAACAGCATCATGATCTAATTCAAAGCTTTCAACTGAAGGCATTTAATTCACTCCTTAATTGTATGTCTCTTCTATTTTACCTTGAAATACAATATATTTCACCCTTTTAAATTTGTGCCGATAATCCATACAAGCCCAATTTTCTTTCCCACATCCTTTTATAACCTTCTTGAAAACCAAAAAAATATGGTATAATAAACGATAGTGAATTTATCCGAAAAGAGATGAAAGCGTCTTGTTAAAAAAAATGATCATGGGAGTCATACGTTTTTATCAAATTGTCATTTCTCCATTAAAACCGCCTACCTGCCGTTTCTACCCTACCTGTTCCCATTACGGCTTGGAAGCAGTCAACCGTTTTGGCCCTATAAAAGGAAGCTGGCTTGCCATCATCAGGATTCTTAAATGCCATCCATTCCATCCAGGCGGTATCGACCTTGTCCCAGAAAAAAAGAAAAAACAAAAAAAAGGACATTAACAAAAAACTCTTGCTTTCCAGATATTTTTTTTGTATTATACTATAATCAAATCGTAATCATTTCGTTTTTTAACCATACATTTTAAATCGTAATCAATACGAATTATTTATAAAGGAGCATTTTTCATGAAAAGTAAAATCCTACTTTCTCTTTCGCTTATTGCATCATTGGCTCTTACCGGCTGCGGCAACTCAGAGGAAAATAAGAATGAAGATAAAAATGTTTTGGATATCCATACGACTGTTTATCCACTCGAATATTTCACAGAAGCCATCGGGGGAGAATTTGTGAATGTGGAAACGATTTACCCACCCGGTACAGATGAGCATACCTTCGACCCTTCTCAAAAGGATATTGTAAATATGGCTAATTCCGATCTATTTTTCTATATCGGCTATAACCTGGAAGGGTTCGTGACAAAAGCAAAACCGATTTTAAAGGATGAAGGGGTTTCTACAATTGCTGTGGGTGAGTCCGTTGAAGTCGATGAACATAAGCAAGAAGAAACCGAACATCATGATCATGAAGGAAAGGAAGACGATGGCCATGACCATGGTGGCGTCAACCCTCATCTGTGGCTTGACCCGGTTTACTCCATCGAGATGGCTGATACCATCAAGGATGAGTTAACAAAGCAACTGCCGGAACAGGAAGGGTATTTTACGAATCGATTTAACGAGCTTTCCGATAAATTGAAGTTACTTGATAAGCAATTTGCGAAGACCATCAAAGCTGGACGTACGAATAAAGTGATCGTATCCCATTCCGCTTATGGTTATTGGGAGGAACGCTACGGACTTGAACAAATCGGGGTGACCGGTCTTACATCGTCCAGTGAACCTTCACAAAAACAACTGGCCGGCATTGTTACCATGGCTAAGGAAGAAGATCTTCACTATGTCGTTTATGAACAAAATATCAGTTCGAAGCTTACCGAAATCATTCAAAAGGAAATGGGAGCGGAAGCACTTGAATTCCATAACCTTTCCGTCTTGACTGATAAAGACATTGAAGCCGGTGAAGATTACTTCAGCCTCATGGAAAATAACATCAAGACATTACAAACGGCATTACAATAAACATACATGAGGTGAGTCCATTCAAGGATTCACCTCTTTCCATTTTTAACACAGTGTAATAGCCTTTCCTTTGTTCAAAGCTATAGGTGTACCATTATAGAGGAGGAGATCATATGGCTCAGGATGTAAAATGTGCTGTTGACAGCTGTACTTTTTGGAAGCACGGCAATCGATGTTCTGCGGATATGATAAAAATCGAGCACTATTCGGAAGAACGGGCTCATACTAGCCACCAAACTGGATGCCGTACCTTCAAACCTGCTGAAGAGTTGTAATACCAAAAGAAGCCGGACTCAATCATTGAAATTGAGTCCGGCTTCTTATTTTATCATTCTATATATTTATCCCTTATTCTTTCCATTTTATCCAATAGGTCTTTTCCGATGGTTGACTCGAATTCAGGGTAGATGTCAGTCATTGCTTCCATCCATTCCTTCCGCTCTTTTTCGGATAGTGTATAAATCTCGATATTGGATTTCTTCTCGATATCATGCAACTGCGTCTCGTTCATTTCCTTCGACTTGTCCCAAAGCCAAGAAGTCGTATCATCCATGGCCCGCTGGATTTGCTGCTGGATGTCTACGGGGAGCTCTTCCCAAAAAGATTGATTCATCATGACGACATACCCCAAATATCCATGGTTACTTATGGTTAAATGCTTTTGCACTTCATATAGTTTCTTGGAATAGATATTGGAAATCGTGTTTTCCTGGCTATCCGTTTTATTGATTTCCAAGCTTTTGAATGTATCGTTAAACTCCAGCCTCGAAGTCGATGCTCCAAAATGTTGAAATTGACTTTCAAGCACCGGACTTGGCATGATTCGAAAGTTTTTCCCGGCAAAATCCTCAGGATGGCGAATCTGCTCATTACTGGTTATTTGCTTGAAGTTATTCGACCAAAATGCCAGTCCCTTAATGTCCACCGCATGTAAATGATTGAGTAGCTCATCTCCCACTTCCCCATTCAGCGCTTCTTGCAGCGCCTCATCGGTGGGGAAAATATAAGGCAAGTCCAAAAGCATCCATTTTTTCGATATATTCGTAATTTTTGAAGTGGTTGGCGCAATCATCTGAACCTTATTCTCTTGTAATGCCTCTATTTCTTGATGATCACTATATAACGATTGGTTCGGATACACCTCAATTTTGACACGATGATCGGTGTATTCATCCACAAGGGCAGCAAACCGACTTGCCGCTAGACCCTTGGGTGTATTTTCAGCCACCACATGACTGAATTTAATCACGATTTGATCCTCCATTCCAACCTGTTCTTCATCTCTAGGTAAATCGAACCCAAAACTTGTAAAGAACGATTGAAAGGCAACATAAATCGCAATCAATACGCCTATCCCAATCAAGACAATGTATCCCGTATAAGCACGCATAGTGACATCTCCTTACCGACCCGCTTCACATATACGTTTATTCTATCACAGCTTCCCTCCTGTAGTATGACCACGTTCGAAAATGGGCGAAAATAATCGAACATTCTGTTACTATTAATAGGAGATATCACGGAGGAAAACTAATGGATAAATCCTTTCATATGCCCATACAATTAAAAATCACCCTACTATCATTCATAATCGTGGCTTTTTCCATCATTATAGGTGGAATTATCATATTTGGAAATATTGTATCCATCCGGGAAGAGGAAACCGGTACACGTTCAATGATCACGGCCCATACCATTGCCGAACTTCCCGAGGTACAGGAAATGGTTCTTGAACCGGAAGGGTGGAATGACCTAAATCCCATCATCGAAAATTTAAGAAAGATTCATCAGGCAGATTATATTGTCGTGCTGGATAATCAGCATTTGCGTTATTCCCATCCGGTACACAGCCAACTGGGAACCTTATCGAAAAGCAATGATGAGAGTGCCGCTTTTGCAGAACATGAATATATCTCGAAAGCCGTGGGGGACCTTGGCGTTTCCGTCCGTGCCTTCGTTCCCATCCTTGATAAAGAAAACAAGCAAATCGGTGTCGTCCTTGTCGGGAACATCCTGCCGACGATTCCAGAGGTGATTGTTGACTTAAAGACCGAAATCCTGATCATTCTCCTTTTGACATTACTCTTTGGTGTATGCGGCTCATGGCTTCTAGCCAGACGCATAAAAAAGGAAACCTTCCAGCTTGAGCCGCACCAGATTTCCCAGATGCTCGTTGAAAGGACAGCCGCCTTCAATGCCATGCATGAAGGGGTCATTGCCATCGATAACAATCAGATTATTACGATATTCAATGAAAAGGCAAAACAGATGCTGAACATAAGCGGTCCAGTGATTGGCAAAAAGATTACGGATGTCGTGAGCGATACCCGACTACCAGAAGTACTGGAACGGACGACCCCCATCGTCAACCAGGAGATATCCGTCCAGCAAAAAAACATCCTGAGCAACCGGGTACCGATTAAGATAGCCAATAAGACCGTTGGTGCCGTAGCCATTTTCCAAGACCGGACCGATGTGACGAAGCTTGCAGAAGAATTAACTAGCGTAAAAGCTTTCGTTGAAGCCCTGCGCGTACAAAATCACGAGCATATGAACAAGCTTCATACGATTGCCGGGTTAATACAGCTGGGTAATTTAGACGATGCCTTGCAATACATCTTTCAGATTACCGAAGAGCAAGAGGAATTGACCAGGTTTTTGACGAAGCACATTCACGATGATAATTTAGTGGGGCTGCTTTTGAGTAAAGTTTCTTTAGGACGGGAGCTTGGAATCGAGCTAATCATGGACAAGCATACAAGGCTGGATCACTTTCCACCTGTTTTGGATTACCATGATTTTGTGTTAATCATCGGTAACCTGATTGAAAATTCGTTTGCGGCACTCAAATATTCAGACGAAGAATCCAAGCAGGTCTACCTATCCATCTATCAAGATGAACAGCATTGCCAAATCGTACTTGAAGACAATGGTCCAGGCATTCCTGAACACATCCATAACGATATTTTCGAGTATGGCTTTACAACAAAAGGGGCTGAAGGTTCGGGAATCGGGCTTTATTTAATCAATCAAATCGTAAAAAAGGCGCATGGCGAAATGAGTTTTACGACACGACCTAACGAAGGGACCAGCTTTTTTCTTTCCTTCCCCATGCACGATATAGAGGAGATCACATGACCAATCAAATATGCGTACTTTTAATTGAAGATGACCCGATGGTCCAAGAGGTAAATAAGCAATTTATCGAACGGGTTCCCGCCTTTACAGTGGTGGACACTGCCCATAACGGACTTGAGGGACTTGAAAAAATCAGGAAGCTGAAACCAGATCTCGTCATTTTGGACATCTTCATGCCGAACTTGAATGGCGTGGATACGCTTTATCAAATTAGAAAAGAACAGATTGATGTCGATGTGATCATCATCTCGGCGGCCAATGATCAGAAAACGATCCGCAAGATGATACAGAACGGGGCCTTTGATTATTTAATTAAACCATTTAAATATGAAAGGCTGAAACATACACTGGAACAATACTATGCCTTTCGCATGGAAGTTGAGCCAGAACATTCTATATCCCAAATCCAACTCGATCGCATTCTCTTTCAAAATCAGTCGTCATCTAAACAGGTGTTAAAAGACGACGTTCCAAAAGGCTTGAATAAATCCACGTTAGAACAAGTCACAAAATTCGTTAAAACCCAACCTGGGGCTTTATCTGCGGAGGACGTGGCCGACGGAATCGGAATTGCGAGGGTAACAGCCCGGCGCTATCTCGAGTACTTACATGATGAAGAGATCCTTCAACTTGATGTACAGTATGGCAACGTTGGCCGTCCTGTCAATCGTTACCGTCTTAAAAAGGCATAGTTCATATATAAGGGACCGATTCATACGTGACGGTTCCTATTTTATGCTTCGGTCGTTCGGTCATAGATTCCCCATTTTCTTTTCAAAAGAAATAATTCACACTCCGCTAATGCAGTGATTTCCTTAATGACCAAATCCGGCATCCCTCTTTTCAGCAAAATCTCTGCAATAAGGTATGGTTTCTTCATATACTTCCCCCCTCCCTGTTCTTACGTTGTTATCGCTTTCTCCCATTATACAAAATAATCCATAAAAGGAAAAATAGACAAAGCCCCATTTTTCATTAAAATGGGGCTTTTACAAATAAATATTTTTTTAAGACTGATCTAGTTCATCATTTTATATCCATTGTCTTCATTTTTTCTAATTCTCTTTTTCTCTTATTGGATACCGTCTTTCTTCCAATGACCCAGTAGTACAATAAAACGGCTTCGCCCACAACAATTAAAAGAACCACCTGCATCACGCCTTCGATGCTACCTGTAAACCCTCCGAATAGTAAAGCGGCTAAATATATGATGGGGAGGACACTTCCCAAGTATCGATTACTCCTTGTTGATAAAAAGTGCTGAAGTGCAAGCAGCAATATAATAATTATAGGCCTATACCATTCATTCATTTTACATCCTCCCTTTCCTTTTTATATTTATCAATGATCATTTTTGCATCCTCTAAGCTGATTCGGTCATCGATAGATAGTTTTTTAATGAAACTGATGAACTCCTCGTTTTCCGAATTCTCGCTCAGCTGAATTTTCTGGATCAACTTATCCAATCTAATCCTTACAGTCGGGTAGGAGACACCATAGAATTTGGCGATTTCTTTTAAACTGCCTGAATTCATGACAAAATTTTTGATAAACTGAAAATCTTCCGCTTCTAAAGATGTAATCCAGCTTGGTAAATCTTTAGCATCCATTTTCAAAACCCCTTGTTTTTTACAATTATTTATAAATACTTTAACATTTACTTTAACTTTATTCAATAAATACTAAATATTATTTATGTTGCAAGAAATGTTCAATAATTGGCAACAAAAAAAGCTGCCCCATGACAGCTTCACCACTCGTTCTATATTTTTCCCAAATTAGATCATGGTTTTACATTCACTTATACACGTTCCTATAGCTTGTCAGCTCATCCAACCGCTTCTTGTTTATTTTAAAACCGATTCCCGTTTTATACGGAACCTGGATGACACCATTTTTCACGATGACTTCCGGTTCGATGATGTCACTCTCCCAATAGCGGGACGAAGAGGAGATATCCCCTGGAATCGTGAATCCTTGTAATGTGGCCAGCGCCAGGTTATGGGCCCGTGATATGCCGAACTCGATCATGCCACCACACCAGAGAGGAACACCGTGTTCCACGCATAGGTCATGGATTTTGACCGCTTGGGACCAGCCGCCGACTTTGGCCATTTTAATGGTGATCACTCCGCAGCTCTTTAGCATCAGCGCACTTTTCGCATCATGATACGAATTGATACTTTCATCGAGGCAAATCGGGGTCTTCAGTTCCTTTTGTAGCAAGGAATGCTCCAAGATGTCATCGTGCCCAAGCGGCTGCTCGATCATCATGAGGTTAAAGGCATCCAGCTTTTGCAGGTGCGGGACATCTTGTAGGGAATATGCCGAATTGGCATCCACCATCAAGGGGATATCGGGATAGGCATTTCGTATTTGTGTAAGGAATTCGAGATCATTCGTTGGATTGATCTTGATTTTATATCGCCGGTAACCGACTTCCAAGCTTTCTTCTATTTGACGTAGTGCATCCTCTATACGGTCAGAGGCAATGACGACCCCCGCATCTACCTCGGTCCTTTCCCCACCGAAAAGCTTTCCTAAATAGATACCCTCTTGCTTTGCGTACAAATCCCAGATTGCCTGTTCCAGAGCCGATTTTGCCATAGCATTCCTTCTGATTCCGCTCCAGAGGCCAGCCAGTTCATTCGGATGCTTCAAATCGAAGGCCAAAGTCTTAGGAATCAGGAAGTCCTCCAACACATGAAAACAAGTTTTAACCGTTTCCTCTGTATACCAGGGACTCGAAAACGGCACCGCTTCCCCGTATCCGGTCATCCCGTCCTGATTCTTTGCTTCAACAATGATGACTTCCCGTTCAGTCACCGTTTCCAGATGAGTCTTGAATGGGCGCTTTAAAGGGGCCTTCATAAGCCTTAAAGCGATGGACGACAACTTCATACCTGTCCCTCCCATCGCTTCTTCAGTTCCCTACGCAAGAGCTTGCTTGCACCATTGCGTGGTAGCTCCTCAAGGAAAATCACGTTTCGGGGAATTTTATAAGCAGCCAGCCCTTCTCGGCAATACTCCAAAAGCTCGGCCTCGCTAACTTCCATGCCTTTATGCCTGACAACGAAAGCAAGCGGCACCTGCCCCCATGTTTCATCTTCCAAACTCGTGACCCCCGCCTCGAAAACGGCCGGGTGCGTACTAAGGACATTTTCAATCTCGGCTGGATAGACATTTTCTCCTCCGGATATGATTAAGTCCGATCGCCGGTCGAGTACATATAAAAAACCTTCTTCATCAAGATAACCAAGGTCTCCCGTATACAGCCATCCGTCTGAAATCGCCTGCTCCGTCGCATCCAATCGATTGAGATAGCCTTTAGTTACATTAGGTCCAGATACCACGATTTCACCCGCTACACCTGGTCCACAAATCTTACCGTCTGTTTCTATCCTTAGTTGCGCAGGAAACAAGGGCTTTCCCGCAGATCCAATCTTTGTCATCGCACTTTCCGGGGCAAGTGTCGCAATTTGCGAAGCGGTTTCCGTCATGCCATAAGATTGATAAACAGGTATTCCTTTTTCCTTACACGCTTCAAGCATATGGACAGGTGCCGGGCCTCCGCCAAGCAGCACACAACGAAACGTCTCCGGGTAACGCGCATCACCGAGGTCATGCAGCATTCGGTTCAACATCGCCGTTACAACCGAAATCATTGTCACTCCGTTGTTCTGGATGCTTTGGTTCGCCTCCCGTTGATCAAATTTCTCCACCAATACGACCTTCATTCCATATATCACGCTTTTCATCAAAATCGACAAACCGCTTATATGAAAAATGGGAACCGCACAATACCAACTGTCCTCTTCCCTCAACCCGAGGTTCAATGCGGAACCGACCGCATTCCACCAATGATTGCCGAACGATTGGATGACGCCTTTTGGATGGCCCGTCGTACCCGATGTATACATGATCGTCGCGGTATCTTCAAGATAGAATACATCGCGAATCTCCGCGGTCCCTTCCTTAGGCAATTCTTCTTTCAACAGTACCGGAACACTTGGAAGCAAATCCTGAATCCCAGAAAGCTTCTCGGAAAACCATTCTTCCGATATCAATCTCGTTGACTCACTGTCTTTGATTTGCCATGATAATTCCCTTACCGTGAGCTTATTGTTAAGCATGACGATTTTCACACCGAGATAAAAGAGTGCATGAATCACGACGACACTATCGATATGGTTCCGAAGTAAGACCGCGCATGAATCACCAACCTTTACACCACTACCTGCCAATTTACCGGCCATACTTTCCGTCAATCTATGTAATTCGAGAAACGTATACGTGCTCCCTTCAAACTCAATCGCCGGACGGTCAGGTGATAAGTGAGCACGGTTTTTCAGCCAATTCGGCAATTTCTCTTCAGTCATCCAAGAGCCCTCTCCTTTTTCTTTTAGATACAGAAAACAGCTCGACGAATAGTTTCGCCAAGCTGTCCCCTAATCAAACCACTCATTCTCTTACTTTTTTCATTAAGGGAAACGAGGGAATTGTCCGAAGTCTGGATCACGTTTTTCTTTGAACGCGTCGCGGCCTTCTTTTGCTTCATCTGTTGTGTAATATAAAAGAGTTGCGTCCCCAGCAAGTTGTTGAAGACCAGCAAGTCCATCTGTATCGGCGTTCATCGCTGCTTTTAAGAAACGAAGCGCTGTTGGGCTCTTCTCAAGCATTTCTTCACACCATTTAACTGTCTCTGCTTCTAATTGATCTAGAGGCACAACCGTGTTGACTAAGCCCATATCCAATGCCTCTTGTGCATTGTATTGACGACATAGGTACCAAATTTCGCGCGCCTTCTTATGTCCAACGATACGAGCTAAGTAACCTGAACCGTAACCGGCATCGAAGCTACCCACGTTAGGACCAGTTTGACCGAAGATTGCATTGTCAGCAGCGATTGTTAAGTCACAAACGACATTCAATACATTACCGCCACCAATCGCATAACCTGCAACCATCGCTACGACCGGCTTTGGAATCACACGGATTAAACGTTGTAAATCAAGTACATTCAGGCGTGGGATATTATCTTCCCCAACATACCCGCCATTGCCGCGTACTTTTTGGTCTCCACCTGAACAGAAGGCTTTGCCGCCTACACCTGTCAAAATGATGACACCGATGCTGGCATCATCACGTGCTCTTGCGAATGCGTCAATCATCTCTGCAGTCGTTTTAGGTGTGAATGCATTATGTACATGCGGACGGTTTATCGATACTTTCGCGATGCCGTTATACTTCTCGTATAAAATTTCGTCATATTCACGAATAGTTTCCCATTGAATTGTCATTGTAATTCCTCCTTATTTCGCTTTAAAAACTCACTTATTATTTTACCAAACTTTTGTCCATCTTCCACATGAATCGCATGCCCGACGCCATTAATTTTTTTCCATTCGACATTTTTCAATCGATTTTGCATCATTTTAGCAATATGACAGAACTTTGGATCAAGTTCACCCGTCACAAGCAACACTGGAAAATCCAAGTCTTCAAGCTTCTCCCAATAAGAAGGTTGGCTTCCAGTCCCCATGCCTAGCAGGCTATTCGACAGCCCGGTCGGTACATTCCCAAGTCGTTGTTGCCGAATCGAGGTTTGTACATCTGTTGGCAGCACTTTCTGCGTTTCAAACAACGGGATGTTTTCCCACTTTTCGACAAACGCTTCCATCCCGTTTTCAAGAATCTGCTGGGCAAGCTTCGCATCATTGCTTCTGCGACTCTCTTGTTCCTTCTCTGTCTCAAGACCGGGAGAGGCACTTTCCAGCATCAATGTATGAACAGATTCCGGATACAAACAAGAGAAGGCCAAGGCAAGCCTGCCTCCCATCGAGTACCCAAGGATATGGGCTTTAGGTAGTTTCAGCTCATCTAAAATATGCTTCAAATCCTTTGCTACCTGCTCCATCCCATACCGCTCGAAATTGTCAGGCGCCACCGTTTCCCCATGGCCGATGATATCAACCAGGATGAGCGAATAGCGATTCTGCAACACTGGAACAAGAAAATCCCATGTATCCCGATTTCCGGTAAACCCATGCAGGCACATGAGAGGTTCGCCATTTCCCGTTATTTCAACAGCATATGTGACATCTCCACTGACTATTTTCATGAAATTTCCCTGTTTAGCACCTTTTTTATTTCCTGGGAAACAAAACTCCACAAATTTCGATGTGTTTGCAGATTGGATTCCCGTTCTGTCGGTACTTCGATGATTTTCAAGCCAGGTACTTCAAATGACTCTGTGAATACTTGCTTTAATTCTTCCCAAGTCTGAACCTTGTTATATTTCCCACCATAAAGTGAAGCAGCATGGGAGAAATCAAGTCCGTGCGGTGTCCCGAATAATGTTTCGAAGTGTTCCTTCTCATTCGCCTGCGGAAGGAAGGAGAATATCCCACCGCCATCATTATTGATCAATAACACCGTGAAATTCTGCTTTTGCAGTTTAGCCGCTAGCAAGCCGTTCATATCATGGAAAAAGCTTAAGTCGCCTATAGCCAATACCGTATTTTCAGAAACCGTACTGACTCCAAGTGCCGTGGAAACCACACCATCGATCCCGTTCGCTCCCCGGTTGGCCATCGTCTTGATTTTTTTATCATTATTCAAAAAGAACGTATCAAGATCTCGGATTGGCATGCTGTTGCCGACGAATAGTGTCGAACCTGCCGGCATCAAATCCTGTAGTAGAGAAAATAGCTTTCCTTCGCTTAACTCCACTTCATCGCGGATGGAAGATAAAGCATGCTTCGTTGCTTCATTAATGGATTGCCATAACCCAAGCCAGTTTCTCTCTGTAGCTCTCGTTAAGTTTTCACCGATGCGATGACAAAAATCCGTTTCATCGCAATAAATCATGCTAGTAGCCAAGCCAGCCGGTTCACGCCAGCCTGCGCCACCATCGATGACCAATGTCATTGCCTGTTTCTGCTTTTTCAAGAATAACAGCAATGGCTTCGAGACAGGCATCGCACCAAATCGAAGCACGACATCCGGATAGAATGCCTCCTTCGCTACTTCATCGCGTAAAAATGTATCATAAGTCTCAATGATTCCATCTTTTTCATGCGTACCGCTCCTTAATTGGGAAAGGGGGTCTGCCAGTATCGGGAATGCGAGCTTGTCCGCTAAAGCGATGATTGCTTCCTTCATCTCTGGATTCCTTAATTCCCCGCACACGATAATGCCTTGTTTTGCTTGGGATAAGGTAGAGGTCAATGCTTCTATTTGTGACGGTGTTAGTGAACGAATGCCACTATCGATCATCACAGCCGGTGTCAGTTTAATGTGCCTATATTCTTCGGCTTGTTTTAGATTGGGAATCAGTGGCTCACGTAACGGGAAGTTCAAGTGGACAGGCCCGGAAGGTTCCATCGACGCCGTTGCTACCGCTCTCGCCCCAATGGTCCTGGCATACCGAATCATTTCATCACTATTCTCCGGAAGGGCCATTTCGACAAACCACTTCACTTGCTTTCCATATAAGTTGATTTGATCGATTGCCTGTGGAGCCCCTACATCGCGCAGCTCATGTGGCCGATCGGCCGTCATCACTACAAGGGGCACCCTTGAATAGAAAGCCTCGATGATGGCAGGATGATAGTTCGCCGCAGCCGTTCCGGACGTACAAAGAAGTCCGACAGGTTCTTTTAATGCCTTAGCCAATCCAAGAGCAAAAAAAGCGGCCGAACGCTCATCAACATTAATATGTGTCTTGATATCAGGATGTTCCACCAGCAACAAAGCGAGAGGGGTAGAACGTGAACCCGGGCTCACAACTACATGCTTCATTTGATTTTGTGCCAGCTCATCGACAAACGAAGCAGCATAAGCTGTCAATGCATCTCGGTCATTCATTCATTTTTCCTCCTAAAGCGCTTAACATCGGATTGAATTTAATCCCCGTTTCCTGGAATTCACTTTCCGGTGTTGAATCTTCTACGACACCGCATCCTGCAAATAGCGATGCCTCATTGTCCTGTAACAGTGCGGAACGGATTCCGACTGCAAACTCCCCGTTACCATACGTATCCACCCAACCAAGTGGTCCCGCATAAAAGCCTCGTTCCAATCCTTCTATTTCCCGGATGCGACTGACAGCCTTCTCTTTTGGAAGTCCGCCCATTGCCGGTGTGGGATGAAGGTTCTCGACACATTCAAAGATCGTCGTACCCTCTTTACAGATTCCTTTTACCGGTGTGAATAAATGCTGGATATGACGGTTTTTCATCAATTCCGGACCAGGTGGAATCATGACCTTTTCACAAACCACTTCAAAAGCATTGGAAATCATCGAAACGACGTATTGATGCTCTTGTAAATTCTTTTGGTCCGAAAGAAGTTCATTCCCTAGAAGCGTATCCTCTTCCTCGCTTTTCCCTCGTCCCATCGAACCCGCAAGGCATGTTGAAAAGATTTCATTTCCCTGCTTTTTGATTAATCGTTCTGGGGTCGCACCGATAAAGCAGTCGCCACCTGCCTCCAAACTAAAAATATAACTCAAAGGCTGTTCTGCAATCAATTGCTCCAATACCCTTGTTGAATCGATGGAACGTTCGAACACAAGACGAAGTTCTCTTGCAAGGACAATCTTATCAAGATCCGTCGTCTTAATTTCTTCCACGGCCTGCGCAACAGTCTGCTTCCATGCCTCTGGCTCGACTTCCTTCTGCTCAACAAAGGCATTGGCATGTAAATCGCCATCATTCATTTTTTCGATAAGGAATGCTTCCCTTTCGTTTATCATATCTATGAAGAGTTTTTCTGAATCATCCGGCGAACAAAGTAGGTTTGTCGTTAAGTAAGCCTCCCCTTCCACTATCGATAGCATGAAGGTAGGTATATAGAACAGATTGTCCCCAAATTGATTCCACAAGAACGTACTGTTGGTTTCATAATCAAAAGAAAAGCCCCCAAATAGTAAAGGGCCGGTCGCATCCACATCGGTCACTCCTGTTTTAACAGCAGTATTCTGCAGCTTGATCCAGCTCATTTCAACTTCTCTATAACGGTCGGCATTTGGTGCCGCCTGGATTTTCTTAACGTTTCCTAAACCAGTGATGGTTAGATCTTTTGCGGGATCCTGCCAGAAGAAGCGTTCACCCTTATACCGTTCTCTTCCAGCTTGATAAAATGAAAGGGGGTTAGTGAATTCTAATTTCTTTATATGACTGAATAGAACTTGTTCATTCAAGTTCTTCGCCTTTTGTATGGCAATAGCCAGTCCCTGAAACCGTTCAGTTTCTTTCGAGATAGCCATGAAAATCCCCCCAAATCGTACATTTTAAAAGCTTTTTAACCTATTTAAAGATACACCTCCATTCAACCTCATGTCAATAAAACGACCCCTTAATCAAGCAATCCATACCCTCTTTTTTCCTTATTATTTGATTCTTAGATAATGATGTAGTTTCTCCTTCAATTTGGCAGGCCAGGTTCATCAATTTTCCAACACTTTATAGGATAACCTTTTGTGAACAAATTCAATCTTTGTTATAATTTTAAGGTACTGATCATGATTTTGAGGAGAGAAATAATGCAAACAGAATACGACGAGCTTCCCCATAAGAGAACCTGGAAAATCTGGTGGGAGTTAATTCGTCCACATACACTTACCGCAGCTTTTGTACCGGTCCTTCTCGGAACCGTAATTGCTTTAATAGAGGATGAAGTAAATTGGCTTTTATTTGCGGCCATGATGATTGCAAGCATCCTTATTCAAGCTGCAACGAACTTATTTAATGAATACTATGATTTCAAAAGAGGTCTTGACACAGAAGAATCGGTCGGCATCGGTGGCGGAATTGTCCGTCATGGCATGACCCCGAAACTTATCATGACCTTGGCCCTTGGCATGTATGGGATTTCATTATTACTGGGAATCTATATTTGCGCCGCATCATCTTGGTGGATTGCAGTGGTTGGCCTTGTTTGTATGCTGGTCGGCTACCTTTATACAGGAGGCCCGCTTCCGATATCCTATACACCATTTGGGGAACTTTTTTCCGGTCTATTCATGGGCTTCTTGATCATCTTGATTGCCTATTATATTCAAACCGGTACTGTTTCTTCCATGGCCGTCTTGATTGCCGTACCAAGCGGTGTTCTAGTGGGGTTGATCAATTTATCGAATAACCTGCGGGACCATGACGGCGATAAGGCCCACGGTCGCAAAACGATGCCGGTCGTAATGGGAAGACAAAATGCTCTGACCTTCATGTCCATCATGTTTGCTTTCTGTTATGTGTGGATTGTTGGCCTTATCCTATTAGGCGACGTAACACCATGGATTCTTCTTGCTTTCCTGAGCATTCCAAAGGCCCTGACTGCCATCAAAGGCTTTGTAGGCAAGACGGAAGCCATTACGATGGTGCCAGCAATGAAAGCAACCGCACAGACGAATACCTTCTTCGGACTGCTAATGTTCATCGGCTTGCTCATCCATTACTTCATTCAATAAAGCAACGCCACTTCACCCCATGCCCATGCATGGGGTTATTTACTTGTTTCCCCTTCCATTAATTCGGGTACTTACTATTAACAGAATAAAATCGACTGTATCAGATAATGTATTTATAAAAGGAGTGGAAATCAATGGCTATTGAAAAACAAATCATGACATTAAAAGAAGAATTGTTAAGGGAAAAAGAGCAACTTCAACAAAGAATCAAGAATGACGAAACCCTCACGAAACAGGCACAAACCGATTTTTCCGGTGAAATTTCTTCCTATGATAATCATCCTGCCGATTTAGGCACCGAGCTTTTCGACAAGGAAAGATATCAAGCAATCAGTGAACATGGTGAAGAGGAAATCGCAAAAATCGACGGTGCATTGGAAGCTATACAGGAAGGGACTTACGGCACCTGTAAAGAATGCGGTAAGGATATCCCTTATGAACGTCTAGAAGTAGTTCCTTCCACCTTATATTGTATCGAGCATACACCGGAACAAAAGGTTCATCCCGATGCCATCGACGAATACAGACCAGTCGAAGAAGAAATCCTGATTCCTTCTAAGGGAGATAATTTTGAAAATAGGCGCAAAGTAGATAAAGATGACGAAAATTCCGTCAAAGAAGATAGTTTCGGTGAAGTTGCCCAGTACGGAACTTCAGACACTCCAGCGGACTACCAGCATAACCGCACGAGCTATAATGAACTTTATGATACCGAAGACGAAACAGAGACGTTCCCTGAAGACTATGAAGGATATGCATCCAATGATATAAAAGGGAAAAATCGTCAAGTGGTCTCTAATGAAAACAAAGAAGAATACGAAGACATGCTGGATAAGAAAAACATCGATTCAAAAATAGGCGATATCCCATACAAAAAGAAAGATAGCTATATAGACGAAAAATAAAGAAAAGTCCCAGGCCTGTACAGAAATCCGTACAGGTCAGCACTTTTCTTTTTTTATGATAATGTGCATTTCTATTGGAGTACACTCTCTCCATATAAGACTTTAAAAGTTAAGGCAACGCGTTAGTGCTTTTTTCTACCTAAAGAATAAGGAGAAACATCGGTTCTCTACTTGATGCCCTTTTCTCTATCTTCTTCGCCTCCAACGACATTCTCCATATAATTTTTACCCCAATTATACATCGAGTCAAGAATTGGCATTAGGCTTTCTCCTTGTTCTGTCAGAGAGTATTCCACTTTGGGAGGAACGATTGGATAGACTTCGCGATGAACAATTAGGTCCTCTTCCAGCTCTCGAAGCTGGTTAACGAGCATTCTTTGCGTGATGCCCGGCATTAGTGCCTTCAGTTCACCAAACCGCTTGGTTCCCTGTTTCCCCAAGTGCCATAAAATGAGCATCTTCCATTTCCCACCAATAACCGAGAGAGTTAATTCCTTCTCACAATTGAAGGTTTTATTCTGTAACCTTGTCAACCACATCACCTCCAAATATACATCCTATTTCCATAGTATACTTTTTAACACTATGTATAATTAAAGTGCGTACTGTCAAAAACATTATACTTACTATATGATTAATTGTACAGTCAATTATGATTTTCATGCCTGTGCATTGAACGAAGGCAAGAAGTACATACTTACTGTGCACCATACTATAACTACTATTAGGAGTGAATGATAAATGGAATTACAATTGGCACTGGATTTAGTAAACATTCAAGAAGGTATTGAATTGGTTAAACAAGTCGAGGAATATATTGATATCGTTGAAATCGGTACACCTGTGGTAATTAATGAAGGACTTCGCGCTGTTAAGGAAATGAAAGAAGCTTTCCCATCTCTAACAGTATTAGCTGACCTAAAAATCATGGATGCAGCCGGTTATGAAGTGATGAAGGCATCTGAAGCTGGCGCTGATATCATCACGATTCTTGGTGCAGCTGAAGATATGTCCATCAAAGGGGCTGTGGAAGAAGCTAAAAAACAAGGCAAAAAAATCCTAGTTGATATGATCGCTGTGAAAGATCTAGAAACTCGTGCCAAAGAATTGGATGCACTTGGCGTCGACTACATCTGTGTGCACACTGGCTATGATCTTCAAGCAGTTGGAAAGAATTCTTTTGAAGACCTTCAAACCATTAAACGTGTTGTGAAAAATGCCAAGACTGCTGTAGCAGGTGGCATAAAATTAGACACACTTCCGGAAGTCATTAAAGCGCAACCTGACCTTGTCATTGTTGGTGGTGGTATCACTGGACAAGCCGATATTAAAGGGACAGCAGCCCAAATTCAAAAATTAGTTAAACAAGGCTAATATCTATCATGCAGACTTCTCAATATTTAGCTAAAATTATACAAGAGCTAAGTCAGTCAGTAGACTTAATAGCTGACGAAGAAGCTGAAAAACTGGTTAATGCGATTCTTGAATCAAAGAAAGTTTTCGTGGCGGGTGCAGGAAGATCCGGGCTTATGGGTAAATCCTTTGCCATGCGCATGATGCACATGGGGATAGATGCGTATGTAATAGGTGAAACGGTCACCCCTACCTTTGAAAAAGACGACATTTTAATCCTTGGGACCGGTTCAGGAGAAACGAAAAGTTTGGTTTCCATGGCTGAGAAAGCAAAAAGCATCGGTGGAACTATTGCGACTCCAACCATTTCCCTTGAGTCCACCATTGGAAAAATGGCGGATATCACAATAAAAATGCCTGGTGCACCTAAAGATCAATCAGAAGGCGATTATCAAACGATCCAACCAATGGGCTCTCTTTTTGAGCAAACTCTCTTACTTTTTTACGATGCTGTCATTTTGAGGTTAATGGATAAAAAGGGAATGGATACTAATAAAATGTATGGCCAACATGCAAATCTCGAATAAAGAAATAATAACTAAAAAGGACCGCAAGAAATTCTTTAGAATTTCTGCGGTCCTTTTTTTAGGAGTTTTATTCATGCAAGGTCTGTCCCAACTAATCGCCTATGAAGGGATATTATCAAATAACACAGTTACTTTGCTGCTGGGACCGGATTATTTTCTTTTAATGGTAACTATATAAAACGTCTTAACGTTATTACATATAATTTTTTTTATCGGTTTAAACAGTCTAAACCACTTCTAGTTTATTCATATCAACTATCCTGACTAATTAGCCCTAGTAGGACATTTAACCTTAAGCCACCAAAAGTCTCCATTCGTCTTAAGGTCAAGTTTATAGGTGAAATCAAACTCGCATCCCTTCTCCTACTCTTCCATAAGTGCTTGAACGCCATCTGGCGGCTCTTCATCGCAAATAGATCTATCGGCTCCAACAGATACAGCAGTAGATAGGGTTTCTACAGTATGGCCCACTTCTGACTTTCTGGTTAGTCCACTGAGACAGTATAGTAGGGGGTATCCCCTCTATTTTTAATACCGTCAAATGTTTGTTGGCCTACTGTTTAGATTTCACTGTAAACAGATTCGATTAGAACGATCTATCAGTTTCTCTTATCTATTTCACTATTTTTTAGAGTAAGTAATTACTCATCACTATCACATTTAGTTTGGTTTACGAGATCAAGTAAGCCGTGTGACTGTTTGTTTAGTGAGGATGCCATAGACATTCTAAAATTAAGCTTTTGATCAGAATGAATGCTAGGATTAAGGAAAGAAACTGGATTGCGCTAGCTACTTCCCATGAATAATAAAAAAACAGGTGAGAAAAACGAATCGTTTTTCTCACCTGTTTTTTTAGGACTAATTAGATAGCCTTTATTATGACCCGTACGGGAATCGAACCCGTGTTACCGCCGTGAAAGGGCGGTGTCTTAACCGCTTGACCAACGGGCCGTATGGCGGAGAAGGAGGGATTTGAACCCTCGCGCCGCTCGCGCGACCTACACCCTTAGCAGGGGCGCCTCTTCAGCCTCTTGAGTACTTCCCCATGGCTCCGCAGGTAGGACTCGAACCTACGACCGTTCGGTTAACAGCCGAATGCTCTACCACTGAGCTACTGCGGAACAATAAAATATGGTGGGCCTAAATGGACTCGAACCATCGACCTCACGCTTATCAGGCGTGCGCTCTAACCAGCTGAGCTATAGGCCCATATTGGAGCGGGTGAAGGGAATCGAACCCTCATCATCAGCTTGGAAGGCTGAGGTTTTACCACTAAACTACACCCGCGAAATGGGGCGACTGATGGGAATCGAACCCACGAATGCCTGAACCACAATCAGGTGCGTTAACCACTTCGCCACAATCGCCGTAATTTAAAATAAAAATGGTGGCTCAGGACGGAATCGAACCGCCGACACAAGGATTTTCAGTCCTTTGCTCTACCGACTGAGCTACTGAGCCGAACAAAATAAAAAATGGCGGTCCCGACGGGAATCGAACCCGCGATCTCCTGCGTGACAGGCAGGCATGTTAACCGCTACACCACGGGACCTAATAATTGCGGGGACAGGATTTGAACCTGCGACCTTCGGGTTATGAGCCCGACGAGCTACCGGACTGCTCCACCCCGCGACGGTAATAATGAAACTATTTTGCCTCAAGTTTTCATGAATACTGTTTTTTTACTTCCTAGTATGTAAGGTTGTTTTAAAACAACTTGCTGCTTTTTTTAAAAAATGGAGGAGGTAGAGGGATTCGAACCCCCGCGGGATTTGACTCCCCTGTCGGTTTTCAAGACCGATCCCTTCAGCCGAACTTGGGTATACCTCCATGGCTAAGAAAAATTCATATGGTGGACCTTGTAGGACTCGAACCTACGACCGGACGGTTATGAGCCGTCTGCTCTAACCAGCTGAGCTAAAGGTCCTTATATTTATTGGTAGCGGCGGAGGGGATCGAACCCCCGACCTCACGGGTATGAACCGTACGCTCTAGCCAGCTGAGCTACACCGCCAAAATAATATAAGTTTTATAGTTGAAAAATGGTGGAGCCTAGCGGGATCGAACCGCTGACCTCCTGCGTGCAAGGCAGGCGCTCTCCCAGCTGAGCTAAGGCCCCATTCACATTAAAATCACATGGTCGGGAAGACAGGATTCGAACCTGCGACCCCTTGGTCCCAAACCAAGTGCTCTACCAAGCTGAGCTACTTCCCGCAAAAAATATGGTGCGCCCGGCGGGAGTCGAACCTACAACCTTCTGATTCGTAGTCAGATGCTCTATCCAATTGAGCTACGGGCGCATATTAAGATGGTGCCGAGGACCGGAATCGAACCGGTACGGTAGTCACCTACCGCAGGATTTTAAGTCCTGTGCGTCTGCCAGTTCCGCCACCCCGGCACATACGAAAAGTGGAGCGGAAGACGGGATTCGAACCCGCGACCCCAACCTTGGCAAGGTTGTATTCTACCACTGAACTACTTCCGCATGAAAGATGCGGGTGAAGGGACTTGAACCCCCACGCCTTGCGGCGCCAGATCCTAAGTCTGGTGCGTCTGCCAATTCCGCCACACCCGCATGAAAAATGATGAGCCATGAAGGATTCGAACCTTCGACCCTCTGATTAAAAGTCAGATGCTCTACCAACTGAGCTAATGGCTCATGCTTGTCTTACTATAAAAGTGGTGCCGGCAAGAGGACTTGAACCCCCAACCTACTGATTACAAGTCAGTTGCTCTACCAGTTGAGCTACACCGGCAGTTGTAAAATAATAATGGTGGAGGATGACGGGATCGAACCGCCGACCCTCTGCTTGTAAGGCAGATGCTCTCCCAGCTGAGCTAATCCTCCATATTATATGCTTGGCGGCGTCCTACTCTCACAGGGGGAAACCCCCAACTACCATCGGCGCTGAAGAGCTTAACTGCCGTGTTCGGAATGGGAACGGGTGTGA
>NZ_JBIWCW010000015.1:0-75667 GCF_044761665.1 Peribacillus sp. NPDC097295 | reverse complement strand
GATGATCAGGTTGATAGGTCAGAGGTGGAAGCGTGGCGACATGTGGAGCTGACTGATACTAATAGATCGAGGACTTAACCAACGCTTTTTGAAAAATGAACACCTTCTGGTATTATCTAGTTTTGAAGGAACAACGTTCCTGATATGTTTGGTGGCGATAGCGAAGAGGTCACACCCGTTCCCATTCCGAACACGGCAGTTAAGCTCTTCAGCGCCGATGGTAGTTGGGGGTTTCCCCCTGTGAGAGTAGGACGCCGCCAAGCTATACCTTTTATAATGTACCATTTATACCGTCGCGGGGTGGAGCAGTCCGGTAGCTCGTCGGGCTCATAACCCGAAGGTCGCAGGTTCAAATCCTGTCCCCGCAATCATGAAAAACGAAACGATGTTTCGTTTTTTTTATTAAATCCAGTTGTATATCTTTCAATAACTAAGGCATACTAATGGATAGATATTCATCAACTTTATAAAAAAACTTGCTTTTTCTTATAAAGTCGTGTATAGTAATATAAGTCTTAAAGAAAAGTAATAATGTTTGGTGGCGATAGCGAAGAGGTCACACCCGTTCCCATTCCGAACACGGCAGTTAAGCTCTTCAGCGCCAATGGTAGTTGGGGGTTTCCCCCTGTGAGAGTAGGACGCCGCCAAGCTATACTTTTTATAATGTATCATTTATACCGTCGCGGGGTGGAGCAGTCCGGTAGCTCGTCGGGCTCATAACCCGAAGGTCGCAGGTTCAAATCCTGTCCCCGCAATCATGAAAAAAAACGAAACTAATGTTTCGTTTTTTTTGTTTTACCTGAATTTCATCTTATAATATCCATAACTTATTTGTTTCTTCTTTTGAAAAAAGGTACACTACATATAGAATCGTTTTTTTAGAATCAAATTAAATGGAATTATATTATAGGATATTCTTTTAACTTGCTTGCACTATCTTATAAGAATGATAAAGGTGACTGATATATGCAACATTTCGAATGGACTTCTCAAAATGAGGAAGAGACAGCGCATTTTGCACAGAAATTGGCTAAAAGGCTTTGCAGTGGAGATGTGCTTGCTTTAGAAGGCGATTTAGGGGCCGGAAAAACGGCATTTACAAAGGGCCTTGCTAAGGGGCTGGGAGTCTCACGTACGGTGAACAGCCCTACTTTTACGATAATAAAGGAATACAGTGGTCGCATACCCCTGTATCATATGGATGTATATCGGGTAGGAGAGTCCGAAGAGGATTTAGGTTTTGATGAATATTTTGATGGCGATGGAGTGACGGTTGTGGAATGGGCTCATTTAATAAAAGACCAACTCCCGGAAGATCTTCTAACCATTAATATTTATCGTCTTGGAGATACAAGCCGCCGATTTGTTTTGGAAGCACGAGGCGAACGGTATGTTATGTTATGTAAGGAGATTATTTAATGAAGGTTTTAGCTATAGATACATCGAACTTTACCTTAGGGGTTGCTTTAATAAATGGAACCCAAGTAATTGGGGAGTACACTACGAATTTAAAGAAGAACCACTCCGTTCGAGTGATGCCTGCAATTGAGTCATTATTAAGGGACTGTGATACAACCCCGAAGGAATTGAATAAAATTGTTGTCGCCGAAGGTCCTGGATCTTATACAGGAGTTAGAATTGGCGTAACGATTGCAAAGACATTGGCTTGGACACTTAAAATCCCATTATCGGCTGTATCTAGTTTAGAAGTTTTAGCAGCGAATGGACGTTATTTTGACGGTTTGATTTCGCCATTATTTGATGCTAGACGAGGCCAAGTATATACAGGGTTATATGAATTTGATGAGGAAAACTTAACAACGGTCATGGAAGATTGCAACATGTTATCTTCTGAGTGGGCGATGAAGTTAAAGGAAAGCAACCGGCCCGTATTGTTTGTTGGTCAGGATGTTGATATTCATCGTGAGACAATCGCAGAAGTACTAGGGGATTTAGCTGTTTTTGCTCCTGTGCAAATGTATAACGCGAGACCAAGCGAACTTGCTTTTATCGGATTGAATAAGGATGAAGTCGATATACACCACTTTGTACCTAACTATATTCGTATGGCCGAGGCTGAAGCCAAGTGGCTTGAACAGCAAGGTAAATAAAATAATAGGAAAGCGACCGATGATTATGAGCAAAACCATGACGTTTCGGATGATGAAAACGGAAGATATCGAACAAGTGTTGAACGTTGAAAAACAGTCTTTTACTTTGCCTTGGACCCGGGAAGCTTTCTTTAATGAATTGAATCATAACGAATATGCTGTTTATTTGGTCATTGAGGATGATGGGAAAATTGCTGGTTATTGCGGAGCCTGGGTTGTCATTGATGAATCGCATATTACCAACATTGCCATTTTACCCGAATACCGGGGGCAAAAGCTTGGCGAAGCCCTCCTAAGAAAAATGATAGAAATCTCGATCAGTATGGGAGTGGTGCGGATGACGCTAGAAGTTCGTGTCAGTAATGCTGTAGCCATTTCCCTTTATGAGAAACTCGGTTTTCAAAAGGGCGGAATACGTAAAAGATATTATACAGACAATCAAGAAGATGCTTATGTTATGTGGGTGAATTTAAGATGAAAAAAGATCAATTGATATTGGGTATTGAAACGAGCTGCGATGAGACTGCTGCAGCCGTCATTAAAAATGGGACAGAGATACTAAGTAATGTTGTGGCTTCACAAATAGAAAGCCATAAACGATTTGGTGGAGTCGTTCCCGAAATTGCGTCCCGTCACCATGTAGAGCAGATCACTATCGTACTGGAAGAGGCTTTGCTTCAGGCTGGTGTGTCATATGAGGATTTGGACGCTATTGCTGTCACGGAAGGCCCTGGGCTAGTGGGAGCCTTGTTAATAGGCGTTAATGCGGCCAAGGCTGTCGCTTTCGCTCATGGTATACCACTCGTTGGAACGCACCATATTGCCGGTCATATTTACGCGAATAGACTGGTACAAGAAATACAGTATCCTGCCCTTTCTTTAGTCGTATCGGGAGGACATACCGAATTGGTGCTGTTAACTGAGCCTGGTTCCTTTCAAGTAATTGGGGAGACAAGAGATGATGCGGCAGGTGAGGCATATGATAAAGTAGCAAGAACCCTTGGTCTTCCGTATCCTGGAGGCCCTCATATCGATAGGCTTGCCCAAGAGGGGACGCCATCCTTGAAACTGCCAAGAGCTTGGCTAGAAGAAGGAAGCTATGACTTTTCTTTCAGTGGCTTGAAATCGGCTGTCATTAATACGTTGCATAATGCAGAACAACGTGGCGAAAATATTGAGCCTCAGGATTTAGCTGCAAGTTTCCAAGCAAGTGTTATTGAGGTTCTGGTGACGAAGGCCGTAAAAGCTGCTAAGGAATTCGAAGTGAAACAAGTGTTGCTTGCTGGAGGAGTCGCGGCTAATAAAGGGCTACGAGAAGCTCTAACGGATGCTTTTGCAGACTTATCTACGGAGCTTATCATTCCTCCGTTACACCTTTGTACGGATAATGCAGCGATGATCGGTGCTGCTGGAAGCATCATGTTCGAAAAAGGGAAACGATCAGGGCTAGATTTGAACGGAAACCCTGGATTGGATATAGAAGTTTTCTAATGAAGGCAAGATACCGAACTTGGTATCTTGTTTTTATTTTTATATAAATTAACAGATATTGTGGATAAAGTTTTTTTACTATTCAAAATACCTGTGTATAAATAGTAAATATGTGGATAAGTGGATAATGTTTTGTGGATAATGTGGGTAAACTACAATAATGTTGATGTAGTAAAGCTTGAAATGTGTATAGGTCTGTGGATAACTAAGTTGGATTTTTCATAATAAAAGACTGAGTCAAAAATGACCCAGTCTTGCATCTTATTCTTCTAATTCTGCCCATTCTTCTAAGTACTGATCAAGTGTTTCCTTTGCTTTATCCAGCTTTGTCTGTATGTCCAACACTTTTTCGTGATCTTGAAAAACAGCCGGGTCACATAGAAGGTCATTATATTCGGTAATTTCCTCTTCTAACCGTTCCATGGCTGATTCGATTTCCTCGATACGGCGTTTTCGCTGGCGTTCTGCTTTTTTAGATTCTTTGTCTATTTTATAATTCGTTTTTTCAACGTTTATTTCAACGGTTTTTGTCTTACCTTGTTGTTCTAGAGCTTCAATTTCAGCTTGTTCTTGTTTTTTCTCTACATAGTAATCATAATCACCGAGGAACTCTTCGTTTCCGTCTTTCGAAAGCTCTATAACCTTTGTGGCAATCCGATTGATGAAATACCGGTCATGAGAGACAAAAAGGATAGTTCCAGGATAATCAATCAAAGCGTTTTCAAGGACCAGCTTACTCTCTAAGTCTAAGTGGTTTGTCGGTTCATCGAGAATCAAAAAGTTTCCTTTTTCCATCATCATTTTTGCTAAAGCTAGACGGGCTTTTTCTCCACCGCTTAGGGTAGAAACGGTTTTTAAGACATCATCCCCGCTAAAGAGAAAATTGCCGAGTACTGTGCGGATGTCTTTCTCAGGCTTAGTCGGATAATCGTCCCACAATTCATTCAGCACACGTTTATTGGAAATGAGATTGGCCTGCTCTTGATCGTAATAACTGACCTCCACATTAGTTCCAAAGCGGAATTCCCCAGCAATTGCAGGAAGCTTCGAGATGATCGTTTTCAATAATGTCGATTTACCGACACCGTTCGGTCCGACGAGGGCAATACTTTCCCCTTTAGTCATCCGCGAGTTAATATTCTGGGATACTGTTTCTTCATTATAACCGATGGCTAAGTTCTGAAGGTGAAGCACTTCATTGCCACTTTGTTTTTCTATTTGGAAGGAAAAGTTGGCGGATTTTTCATCACCCTGAGGCTTGTCCAATACGTCCATTTTTTCCAGCTGTTTACGACGGCTCTGCGCTCTTTTGGTTGTCGATGCTCTCGTGATGTTTCGTTGCACGAAGTCACGCAGTTTTTCTATTTCTCCTTGCTGCTTTTCGAATTGCTTCATTTCCCGTTCGTAGTCCTCAGCTCTCCTTTCCAGGTAGGAGCTGTAATTGCCATAGTACTTTTTCATGTTATTCCGTGAGATTTCATATACCTGATTGACAACTTTATCAAGAAAATAGCGATCATGGGATACAATAAGAACAGCACCCTGATAGCTTTGCAAATATTGTTCAAGCCAAGAGAGCGTCTCTATATCCAGATGGTTCGTAGGCTCATCGAGTATTAATATATCCGGTTTCTTTAAAAGTAACTTCCCTAAGGCAAGGCGTGTTTTTTGGCCGCCACTCAGCGTGGAAATCAAGGTAGAGTGATCAAAGTCCCCAAATTGAAGACCATGTAATACGGAGCGGATATCCGCTTCATATTGATACCCGCCCTGTTCTTTAAAGGTGACCTGTAGGGCGTCATATTCACTCAGCACTTTTTGGTACCGCTGTTCATTTTCAAATGTTGCCGGATCGGCCATGGCAGACTCTAGCCGCCGTAGCTCTTTTTCTTGACCCATCAGTTTTTCGTATACGGTCAGCATTTCATCCCAGATGGAAAGTTCCGATTCCAATCCAGTATCCTGGGCCATATAACCGATGGTAACGTCTTTTGGCTTGATGATCTCACCGCCATCGTGCGAAATCTGACCGGCTATAATTTTTAGCAAGGTCGACTTTCCGGCTCCGTTTCGGCCGACTAAGGCAATTCGATCTTTATTTTGAACTTCAAGCTTCATATTTGATAAGATTAGCTCAGCACCATAATATTTCGATAGTTGATTGATTTGTAATAGAATCATGGATTTCACCTCAATTGATTATTGTTAGTGTAACGTATTATAGTATTTAACGGCAACAGCTTTGGTTTTAAAGGTGAAAAACATGCTGTTACATAATGTAGGATAATAGTGTATGATTTAGGAGGGGTAATTTTATGAGCGATTTAACGCATTTTAATGAGCAAGGCAGAGCCAAAATGGTTGATGTGAGCACGAAGCCAGAGACAATCCGGACGGCGACAGCTCAATCCAGCATCTTATTGAACGAAGAAATATATGGTAAAATAACGAATCAAGAAATGAAAAAAGGGGATGTATTGGCGGTTGCACAGGTTGCTGGCATCATGGCCAGTAAAAATACATCCAACATCATTCCGATGTGTCACCCTATTTCCCTGCAAGGTGTCAATATCGCCTTTGATTGGGAAAAAGAAGAACAAGGTTATAGGCTGAAAATTGAAACACAGGTTAAGACGAAGGGTAGTACAGGTGTCGAAATGGAAGCGTTAACAGCAGCATCTGCAACCGCTTTAACGGTTTATGACATGTGTAAGGCACTGGATAAAGGAATGGTAATCGGACCTACATTTTTAGTGGAGAAAACAGGTGGAGTGTCTAGTAGTGATTACAAGAGGCAGCTAAACCAAATGTAAAAGTTTTAAAGCATGTATAAAGGCGGGGAAGAACAATGAACCATGACCCAAAGATACCGCAGGCGACGGCTAAAAGGTTACCCTTGTATTATCGATTTTTAAAAAACTTACATTCTTCAGGTAAACAAAGAGTCTCCTCAGCAGAGCTAAGCGAAGCTGTAAAAGTAGATTCAGCAACAATCCGCCGTGATTTTTCCTATTTTGGAGCGCTTGGAAAGAAAGGCTATGGCTATAATGTCAATTATTTATTGTCTTTCTTTAGAAAAACATTAGATCAAGACGAGCTGACTAAAGTAGCCTTGATTGGGGTAGGAAATTTAGGAACTGCATTTTTAAATTATAATTTCATTAAAAACAATAATACAAAAATAGAAATGGCATTTGAAGTTTCTGAAGATAAAGTCGGAAAGAGTATTGCTGATGTGCCGATTCACCATATGAACCAAATAGACACGCTTTTGCAGGAAAATAATATCACTGTAGCCATTTTGACAGTGCCTGCCCAAGAGGCGCAGACGATTACCGATCGTTTGATTAAAGCCGATATTAAAGGAATATTGAACTTCACCCCAGCCCGTCTGACTGTACCCCCATCGATAAGGGTCCATCATATTGATCTGGCGGTAGAACTTCAATCATTGATTTATTTTTTAAAGCACTACCCAGTAGTGGAAGAAGCTGTTCTAGAAGAATAAAAAACACGCTGCGAAAACGCAGCGTGTTTTTACTTTTTATTATTCTTTTGTATGGACTTAATTTTAAAGTGGATTAAAATCATGCGTAACCCCGATCCTAAGTCAAGGGTTGCAATCAATACAAGGATATAGGCGAAAAATCCCCATCCTGATGAATTGACCGTCTGGATGGCAATGGTCGTAAAAAGAATGCCTAAGCCAGCGTATATGATACCGATGAATAATGGTGACTGCCGTTTCATAATAAACCTCCGATAATGGCTTGAGCGGTACCTGACAATTTCTCGATGTCTTCTCTATATGCCACCTGAAGGATGATAACAAGAGTGTTCATAGCAACATGTGCGGCTATGGACACGAGAATACGACCCGTTTTTGCATATAAGAAGGCAAAGGTGAAGCCCATGGCTGCATATAAAAGAAGGTGTTCGAGTTCACCATGCGCCAAGCCGAAAATAACCGAGCTGAGTAAAGCCGAAATGAAGAAATTAAAGCGTTTATAAAGTGAACCGAAAATAATTTTCCTGAAGATAATCTCTTCCAAAATAGGGCCAATTACAGACGTTACGAAAATGACCATCGGCACTTTAGAAATGAGTGAAACGAGATTTTGTGTATTCTCGGATTCACCCTTCACCCCAAGCATCGTTTCAATGTTCGCAGCGATACTTTGAGCGAAAAAGGCCAGGAAAACACCTGCGATTGCCCAGAGGATGGATGTGGGAATCGACGCCTGTTTAAGGTCTATATTCTCCTTTATATCTTTTCTCAATAAAAATAGAATCACCAGTAGGGCTGCAAGAAAACTGAAGACAATCCAGTAAGCGATCGCTTTAACCTCGAGTTCATCATTCGGTATCCCCATTGATGATCCGATCACCATGAAAATCGGCTTTCCGACTACACTGGATAATTGCATGGCTATGTAAGTGATGATGACGAACCAATATTCTTTTTTCAAAAACGAAAACTCCTTTTACTATGTCCGCCATTAATTTTAGAGTCCTGACATGGGGACATTCTATAAACGTATACTTAAAAGGTATCAAAAAATGGACCGTAATACCACTTATAGGTATGCAAAATGGGGCCGTTTTAAAAAAACGCAAAAAGATTCATTATACTGAAGTAGTATACCCATAATTTATCAAAAATTAATAAAAAAAATTCAACAAGATACTTGCAAAAAGGGCTCAATTTATTTAATATTATAAATGTGTTAGCACTCGGTGTTGATGAGTGCTAATAAATCAGGCAATTGATTAAGAGAAAATGAGGAGGTTGTTTCACTTGTTAAAACCATTAGGTGATCGCGTTATTATTGAATTAGTTCAATCTGAAGAAAAAACGGCAAGCGGTATTGTTCTTCCTGATACTGCAAAAGAAAAGCCACAAGAAGGTAAAGTCGTAGCGGTTGGTACGGGCCGTGTTCTTGAAAATGGCGAACGTGTTGCTTTAGAGGTTGCCCAAGGCGATCTAATTATCTTCTCAAAATATGCTGGTACTGAAGTTAAATACGAAAATAATGAATACTTAATCTTACGTGAAAGCGATATCTTAGCTGTAATTGGCTAATTATACATCATACTTAACTGAACGAAAATTTTTCTTAAAATGATTAGGGAGGTACTTATACATGGCTAAAGAAATTAAATTTAGTGAAGAAGCTCGCCGTTCAATGCTACGTGGTGTTGACGCTCTTGCAGATGCAGTAAAAGTAACGCTTGGACCAAAAGGACGTAACGTGGTTCTTGAGAAAAAATTCGGTTCACCGCTTATTACCAATGACGGTGTAACAATCGCTAAAGAAATCGAATTAGAAGATGCTTTCGAAAACATGGGTGCGAAATTGGTTGCTGAAGTAGCAAGCAAAACGAATGACGTAGCTGGTGACGGAACGACTACTGCAACGGTTCTTGCGCAAGCAATGATCCGTGAAGGTCTTAAGAACGTAACAGCTGGTGCGAACCCAATGGGTATCCGTAAAGGGATGGAAAAAGCGGTTAATACTGCGATTGCAGAATTAAAAGCCATTTCTCAACCTGTTGAAAACAAAGAATCGATTGCACAAGTTGCCGCTATCTCTTCTGCTGATGAAGAAGTGGGTCAATTGATTGCAGAAGCTATGGAACGCGTGGGTAACGACGGCGTTATCACAATCGAAGAATCTAAAGGTTTCACAACTGAATTGGACGTTGTAGAAGGTATGCAATTCGACCGCGGATATGCGTCTCCTTACATGGTTACTGATTCAGATAAAATGGAAGCCATTCTTGAAAATCCATACATCTTGATCACTGATAAGAAAATCACGAACCTTCAAGAAATCCTTCCTGTACTTGAGCAAGTTGTACAACAAGGAAAACCACTATTGTTGATTTCTGAAGACGTTGAAGGCGAAGCGCTAGCAACTCTTGTTGTGAACAAACTTCGTGGAACATTCAATGCAGTGGCAGTTAAAGCTCCAGGTTTCGGTGACCGTCGTAAAGCCATGCTTGAAGACATCGCAGCTCTTACAGGCGGCGAACTGATCACAGAAGAAATCGGCCTAGACCTTAAATCTGCAACAATCGATTCTTTAGGACGCGCTTCTAAAGTCGTTGTTACAAAAGAGAACACAACAATCGTTGAAGGTGCTGGAGACACAGCTCAAATTCAAGCTCGTGTAAACCAAATCCGTGTTCAATTAGAAGAAACTTCTTCTGAATTCGACCGCGAAAAACTACAAGAACGCCTTGCTAAATTAGCTGGTGGTGTAGCCGTGATCAAAGTCGGAGCAGCTACTGAAACAGAATTAAAAGAACGCAAACTTCGTATTGAAGATGCATTGAACTCTACTCGCGCTGCTGTTGAAGAAGGTATCGTAGCCGGTGGTGGTACAGCTCTTCTAAACGTATACAATAAAGTGGCAGAAATCGAAGCAGAAGGCGACGTAGCAACAGGCGTGAAAATCGTTCTTCGTGCAATCGAAGAGCCAATCCGTCAAATCGCTCACAATGCTGGACTTGAAGGATCTGTAATCGTAGAACGCCTTAAAGGCGAAGCAATCGGTACTGGCTTCAATGCCGCTACTGGAGAATGGGTGAACATGATCGAAGCGGGTATCGTCGATCCTACTAAAGTAACTCGTTCAGCTCTACAAAACGCTGGATCTGTTGCGGCTATGTTCTTAACAACAGAAGCAGTCGTTGCTGACAAACCAGAACCTGCTGGCGCTGCTGGCGGCATGGGAATGCCTGACATGGGCGGAATGGGCGGCATGATGTAATAACTCATTTTTGAGAACTGGTTAACCCCATTTTTCGTCCGAATGAGAAGCAGTTACGCTAACTAATAATAAGTAAAATATAGACTACTTCCTCTAAAAAGGGGAGGTAGTCTTTTTTGTGGTTAAAATTTGCGTGCCAAGATTTCTTAGAAGATAGGCAATTCAAAAATAATACAGAAGCAAGTATTAAAAATTTCAAAATGTTGCTAGAACAATTTATAGATTATTGTATTAATCAAGAAGTGGTGAATTTATAGGTCATACATCTATGCAGGCGAAATCGTATTTAATGATGTTCGGGATAAAGGGAATAAAGCTGGGACGTTTAATACGAAACTCCTTAGGAGGGACTATAGCTAGCGTTAGGGCTTATTATTCGTTAGAAGCTCAATTGTAATTAGTAACCATGGGCATGTTCTAAGCAATCACTCATTGAAAAAAGTAGGAAATATCCTAAAATATTACATAACCATTATTTTACAAAGGATTATTGAAAGGATCTAAATTATGTCATTGATTTTTGAATCTAAAACACTTGTGAATGCAATGGAATTACGTGTTGAGCAATACAAGGATTTAAAAGAACAACTCACGGGTTTAAAGAAAGAATTTAATGGTATCGTGAACCTGGATGACGAATTTCAGGGCCAAGGTGCGTCTGCCATTAAGGGTTTTTATAAAGCGCAAGTGGATGTAGTAAATGCATGGATAGGTTTGATTGACCGTCACATCGCCTTTTTTAGTAGCATTCCAGGAGATATTATCGAGGCCGACCTTGATGAAAGTATTGTTACAGTCCCTTTTTTAGAAGAAGAGTTAGTAACGGCTAATCATAATGCTAAGGAAATGGTCCGCGCTCAGAAAATGGACTTGAAAAAAATCTTGGAAGGGATTCATGATATCATCCAATTAGAGCCCTTTTCCGATGAAGGTTTTTTAGAAAATATGGAGAAGGCAGAAAAGGGAAGGACTAAAACGATCAATAAGGTTCATAAACTAGACCATAAATGGACCACAGAATATGCTGAATCCGAAGAGGATCTGGATTGTATAGTTTCCCTCATGCAACAGTTGAAGGAATCTAGTACAAGGGGTGGGGAGACATCTCCTTTATATTTTAATTCATCCTCTTAAAAAATAGCGAAGTTTTTAAAAATGTCGAAGTAAGAAAAAAAGAGAATGAAGAATATCTGAAAGTGAAGAAAGAGGAAGCAGAAAAACGTCTGATGAAAGACTTGAAAGCACAGCTTGATTCCGTTACAGATCCAGATAAGTTCCTCAAAATAGCTAATAAGATTGGGTATGAAAATTTAGAACCTAATCAACAGCAATATGCTATACAATTAGAGACAAATAGACAAACGACAGAGATTGCAAAAGGAGTGGGAGTAGGCCTTTACGATGCAGGAAAAGACTTTGTAGTCGGAACGTGGAATTTTGTCACAAATCCAGGAGAGAGCCTTAAAGGAATGGCCAATTCTATCGTCCACCCTGTTCATACCTATGAATATATTTCCAAATCTATCAAAGACTCCTACGAACGTGACATGGTAAATGGTGATACTTATTCACGGGCTCACTGGGTCTCCTATGCAATAGGAACAGTGGCAACCTCAGTAGTAGGAACTAAAGGCGCGGGAACTGTCACTAAAACCGGGGTAGCAACCACCAAAACGGCTGCAGTGAAAGGAACTGTGAAGGCGAAAGAATTACCTGGTTCTATTGCTAATCTTTTGCCATACAATCCTAGAAACCAACTAGTAATGGCTGGAGGCGTCCCTTATAATGCAGTAAATAGTGCGGGGTTAAAAGAACAGCTAATCTCAATGGCGAGAGTAGAAACTGAAATTAATGGTAAGGGTACGGGTAAAAAGTATAAAAACTATAAAGCTGTGGAATATACTGGGGCAACAAAGGTTAATAGAGAAGAAAGAGATATTAGCAGACGGGTTTTTCAAAGAATTGATATCGATTATAAGAGAATCGATCCTGAATCTGGAATGACAAATTTTCAATTAATGAAAAAAGGAAGAGCACCGATTTGGAAAGATGGAACGATTATAGAACTTCATCATTTAATCCAAAGAGAGCCAGGATCAATGGTAGAAATTCCTGCAAGTATGCATGATGAATATAATAAAATTTTGCATGGGTTGGTGGAGAATGGCGGGAGCTTTAGAAATGACCCTGTATTAAAAAAGCAATATGATAACTTTAGAAGTAAATATTGGAGATGGCGAGCTAAACAAATAGATAAAAGTGATTTGTAAAGGAGGAACCTTGATTGAATAAAGAGGAATTATTACACTTTATTAATGAAAATAAGGAATCAGATGACTTTACAGGTGGAGTAGATGAAAGTCAAATTATTTCTATCCAAAATGTGCTAGGGGTGGAACTACCAGAAAGTTATAAGTGGTTTTTAACTACATATGGTTCTGGTGGGTTATATGGAGTTAATATTTTAGGGGTGGCTAATTCTAATAGAGCTACTGTTGTTGTTAATACAAAGAGATATAGAGATTTAGGAATGGACAAAGATTTAGTAGTTATTGAAGATGCTGGAGAATATGCTTATTGTCTATATATCAGTGAGATGGAGAATAACGAGTGCCCGGTAATAGCGTGGAATAGACCAGGGGGGCTTGATGACTACTATACAGCAAAAGATTTTTATGAGTTTTTTTCACAAAGGTTGTTGGATGCAAAAGAAGCATGGGAGGAAGATTTTTAAGATGGATAAATAAAAAGAAATTATAAATGAAATGGCTTATAATCACCAACCCTTGATGGATGTAGCATCAAGAGTTTGTATAATGATATTTTGTTTATAATAGATTGCCATGCGAGATGCCGTTTTAATCTAATGGAGTATTTTATGTTGCTAACTGTAAAGCGCTTGATTGCCTATTAGGTAACTGGTGTTTTTCGTTTTTTGATGAGACATTTATGTTTTGGATAACATGAATGAAGATAATTGAACAAACCATTATTGATACTATTTCAAACATGCTAGGTGTAATTGATGGAGGTTCAACTTTAAAAGATTGTTCGTTTGAACCTAAATTATTGCTCGATTCTATTGATACAGTGTTTTGTAGAACACAATTGTGATATTTTTGTTTCTATGAATCTTATTACCTTGATTGGCTAAATGCCTTTCAAGGTTTTTTACTTTTCATGAGTTCACTGAACTTGTGGGAGGCCTCTTTTTTTCATTTATTTAGTTACATACAGATAAACAGATAATTGTAAAAGATTATCATTGACTAACATTTCAGGCGTTGTTAGAATGCATAAAAAGGTTTACACATAAAAGCGATATATCATAAAAATCAACTCGTATAATCTTGGAAATATGGTCCAGGAGTTTCTACAAACTAACCACTTAATTAGTTCGTCTACGGGAATATATAAGTACAGACTGTATAATAAACAGCTATATTATGTTTATATACGGTTCTTCCTTGCTTATTTTTCCTTTCAAACACAATGAGGAGGAATAAGATGAAAACCCCACAACAGATCAAATCTCAAATTCTAGCAGCAAGGAATGTCACTTTACCGGAGCTAGTCATTAAAAATGTTCAAATAATCAATGTATTCACGGATGAAATGGAGCGTGCAGACGTTGCCATTCATAATGGTAAGTTCGTAGGGATTGGCCAGTATGATGGTAAGGAAGAAATCGATGGCACGCCTTATACAATGGTTCCGGGTTTGATTGATTCACACGTCCACATCGAGTCTAGTATGCTTTCTCCTTCCCAATTTCAGAAGGCTGTTTTACCGCGAGGAATTACAACTATTATCACAGATCCTCATGAAATCGCAAATGTCCAAGGGTTAAAGGGAATAGAATGGATGTTGAAGGACAGTGAAAACTGTCTATTGAATTATCGTTACCAACTGCCTTCTTGTGTCCCGGCAACTTCCTTTGAGGACAATGGAGCGACTCTGTCGGCTTCGGATCTTGCGCCTCTTTATAATCATGAGCTTGTGCTTGGCTTGGCGGAAGTGATGGATTTCCCGGCAGTATTATCAGGGCAGGAAGATATCCTTGCCAAGCTGTCAGGTGCCATGATCAACAATGCTCCGATTGATGGACATGGTGCCAGTTTAAGTGGAAAAGATATTAATGCCTATTTAACTGCGGGAATTACAACGGATCATGAATGCGTAAAACCAGAGGAAATGATTGAACGTGTCAGAAGAGGTATGTATGTGATGCTTCGTGAAGGCTCTGCTGCCCGCAATCTTCATGATTTGTTAGCCGGCTACAGGAAAGAGCTTTCGCATCGGTTGATGTTTTGTACAGATGATAAGCATATCGATGATCTAATGGAAGAGGGAAGCATCGATTATCATGTGCGTGAATGCTTGAAGGCCGGAATCGATATCTATTCTATAATGAGGATGGCTTCGCTTAATGCTGCTCAATGCTATCATTTAAAAGGAAAAGGGGCCATTGCGCCTGGCTATGATGCTGATTTTATTTTATTAAATGGAATCGAAGAATTTGATATACATTCTGTTTGGTTAAACGGCATCCGCTACGAAGAACAAAAAGAGCAAGTGAAAGAAGCATCTTTTGAAAATACCGTTATATTGGGAAATTACTCTAAAGAACTTTTACGTCTGCCTTTGACTTCTGAGATAGCTAGGGTTATTGAAATCATTCCTAATTCAATCGTGACGAAAAAAGCGCAATACAAGGTACCGGTTGACAATGGCCTGTTTGTTCCAAGCGAAGAAGAGGATTTTGTGAAAATGGCTGTGGTCGAAAGACATAAAGGTACAGGAAGTGTCGGCGTTGGCATTGTGAAGGGCTTCCGTCTGCAAAAAGGAGCGATTGCTACAACCATTGCTCATGATTCGCACAATATTATCTGCATCGGAAAGAATGATGAAGATATGGATACGGCAATCAGGGAACTTGAGAAAATTGGCGGGGGTATTTCAATTGCTTGTAATGGAGAGACAATCGCTTCATTATCATTGCCTGTGGCAGGATTGATGACGACCATCTCACCAGAAGAATTGAATCAGCAATACAGCCAATTGCTGATTGCACTATCAACCCTTGGCATTACGGATAAATTCTCACCTTTACTGACATTATCCTTCTTGGCTTTGCCAGTTATTCCTTCGTTAAAGCTTACGAATCAAGGATTGTTTGATGTGGATAGATTTACGTTTGTGGATGTAAGTGTATAAGTGAAATAGTGGGGCCTCTCGGATCTTCGAGAGGCCCACTCGCTTGTTGGAGAAACGCGTATGACAAATAAGAGAAGCCGCTTGTTTTATGAAGCGGCAACTCTTATTTTTCAACCCATTTTTAATGGTTGTCCATCGAATGCGCTAACCTGTAGAGGTGATGAGAGGAATTCTTTAGCTTTCCCTACAAACGAAGTGAAGTGCTCGCTTGAATTATGGCTTGCAACCGCGAGTTGGTCTTGCCAAACTTCTACCATAGTAAATTCATTGTCTTTTTCAATTGCTTTATGAAGATTGTAAGAAATGTTTCCACTTTCCGCCCTTGAAGCTGCGATTAGCGGTTGAATCTCCTCTAGAAATGCCTCTTGTTTTTCTGGAATAATGTTAAATACGGCATGAATGATAATCATTAAATGTCATCCTCTCTTTAGTTATGCATATTGTCTTGTCTCATAGCCATACATCAGCAAGCTAGGCTATTAGGTAGTTCAGGGTGTTTCGGACTAGTTAAAAGTGTTAAACAGCGTTTATGTTCTTTTGAATGCGCGTCAGCATATCCGCTAACTCTTGACGTTCTTCTTCTTTGAAATCTTTGAGCATCATCGTGACAAAACGAGCCTTTTCCGCTTGGTAGAGTATGATTTGTTTGCGCCCATGATCGGAAAGGCAGACAAGAGTAAATCGATTATCTTCCGGGTCTTTGCGTCTTACAATCATTCCAGTCGCTTCAAGTTGTTTTAAATGCCGGGTGATCGCTGCAGCGTCAATGTTAACCTCTTTTTGAAGCGCTGTTTGACTGATTTCATCCACTTGATAAAGATGATATAAGATATCATGTCTCGATTGACTAATGCCCGTACAACTTTCGAATTTCGAACTGATCTGTTTGTTCAGGCACTTCATGAGATATAAAATAAAGGATTCATTCGAACATGAATTCGTCAAGACACACCCTCTTTTCTTACGTACGGCATAATAATTGATAGCTCAATAATTGATGCGTCAACTAATATACTATAGCTTTCATGATATAGCAAGAATTTGCTCCTGCCATGCGCTTATCCTAGCTCTTTGCTTATTAGTCCATCGGTTCATAGAACGGTGGGACACCCCTTTTTTCGAGTCATCGTTGTGAGAATAAGGAGGAATTAAATGGTTTGTGTCAAATACTACCAGTTGCATGCGGTTTATTAAGACGAAAAAGAAAAGAGGGGGTGAATGGTAGTGTAGCAACAAGAATATCGAGCAGATAGGACGGAGAGAAAAAGGGAGAATAGCAGATTCGAAGGAGAGAGGGGAATGATTTTTTGAAGAAAAAAGCTAGAAAACGACTGATTTCTTTTCTAACGCTTGCTTTTACGATGGTTTTTTTCATCGGTACCGCCATGCAGGGAGCCATTGCCCAGGCGGCCGATGATAAGGCGAAGGCAGAGGTTGTGTCACTGAAAGATGTCTACAAAGACTATTTTCTTATCGGGAATACTGTAAGTCCGGGCGACTTAACCGATTCAGCGAAGTATGATTTTATGAAGTTCCACTATAATGCGCTGACGCCTGAAAATGCTACGAAACCGGACTCGATATGGCCCAATGCAACTAGCAATCCGTCATTCACAGCAGCCGACAAATTGTTAACCCAAGTTAAAGCTGACGGTTTCTATACGATTGGACATGCGTTGGCGTGGCATAATCAGTCGGCTGGTTGGCCGCCGGCTGGTCTGAATTATACCGAGGCCCGGGCGAGCTTACAAAAGTATATTTCTACAATCGCCGGGCACTATAGTCAGGGTTCTTATAAGCTCGACACCTGGGACGTTGTTAATGAAGCAATGAGGGATAATCCAGAGAACCCGACCGACTGGCGCAAGGCTCTTCGCTCTGACATTAATCCAATAGAACGTCCTTCCAGATGGTTTGATGCTTACGCTAACGGCGGAAACGGTTGGGATTATATCTATGATTCCTTCTTGTTCGCGCGTGAGGCTGATCCGGACGCCATTCTGTACTACAATGATTTTAACGACGAAGAAATCCCAAACAAAGCAATCGCAATTGCCTCAATGGTCAAGGAGCTCAACCAGAAATATGCGAATGAACACCCTGAAGCGAATGGCAGGAAATTGATTGAGGGCATCGGGATACAAGGGCATTACAACCTCAGACTCAATGTGGATAATTTAGAGGAAGTTTTAAAGATATATAGTGAAACCGGGTTGGAGATTAGCATAACCGAACTCGACGTACAATTTAACGGTACTTCATCCGAGGTTCCGCCCACCAAAGAGCAATTGAAGGAGCAAGCGGTATTGTACGCCAAGCTGTTCATGTTATATAAGAAGTATTCCGATAATATAGAACGCGTTACATTCTGGGGTGTGGCCGATAATAACAGCTGGCGCAGCACAGGTTACCCGCTGCCATTCGACTCCAAGCGTGCCCCTAAAGAAGCGTATTGGGCCATAATAAATCCGGAGGCCTATCTAGGACTTGATGAGTCGCCGCCAAAGCTCACCTCATTTAAATTCGGCGATGATGTTTTCAATGTCGAGGGCAAAACCGAATTTGATGTTAACGTACCAAAGGGCGTGTCAAACATTGATTTCTCCGCTTCCAATGTCGCACACAAATACGACGATAAAGTTGACGTCAGCGTTAAGCTCGACCCAGCTAGTGGAGCGGTGAGCGGTGGGAAGCCAGCCGTAGCGACAGTAGAGATAGCCAGGAAGGAAAATCCGAATATATCAACGAAGTATACAATAAACTTCGGGCATATGACCGGTGAATGGGAGAAGGACCAAAACTATACGGATACGGGATTCCGCTCCTCTGCCAATATCCGTTTTAGCGATGGTAAAAGTAAACTTAAACTGTTTCAGGCGTTCTATAATCAGGACGACGGTAAGCAGGTCATGCTCAACAGTAAGGAATTTAAGCCCTTACCCAAACATACAGGTGGCACGCTCACTATTCAAACAGATAAAAGTATAGACGCTGATGATTTGAAGACAATGACCTTGAAGAAATCGATTTGGGATCAAAACTGGACTCCCATTATTCCGGCGCGAGTTACAGACTTCAATGTTCCGGAAAGTTTTTGGAGATTGGCCAAAACGATCGAATCAGGTAAAACTTATATCGTAGTCTCATCCAACTCAGGTATGGCTCTGACTAATAGGAATGTACCATCCGTACCGGCCACTGGCGGTGTGACAAACGCCAAACGAGGGATTGCGGGTACTCCTGTCACCATAGAAGACGATATGATTAAAGAGCCGAAGCAGATTCAGGATAATATGAGATTTATCTTTAAAGAGAGTGCCAGCCCCGATCCGGGACCATACACAAAAGCGAATGGATACAAGGGTTACACAATGTTAAGTCTGGTTCACGGTGGCCTTGTCGCCCCCACTATTATGTGGCGGGATTTGAGCAATGACGATACGGCTCCTTTACGGACAGACACGACTATTGGTGATCGTGCACTAGATCGAGCGGTATGGTTTAACACGGGTATAGATCCCGATACAGGCGAGACAACACTATTTTCCCATACGGGTTCCAACCATTACACATATGCGCTGCATGGAAATGAAAACGGTTTCGTTGGCCAAGGAGGAACGGGGCCATTGGAAAACTATGCAGATAATAGTCGTGTAAAGCTTTATGAGTACGTGTCCAACTATTTAAACGAAGAATCGACGAACCTTGGCGTGGAAAATAGTCTCGCCCCAGTGGAGCGTATTGTGAGAGAGCGTGACGCCAAAATCCCCGTCACAGCAGATGTCCCTGACGGTTCCAAAGCAGTATTAGTTAAGGACGGTGTTTCAGTAGCTTCCGCGAAATTCGCAAAAGGCAAAGCGACAATCAGCGTTAAAGGCAGAGATGTTGATGCCGGCGCGAATTATGCAGTCGTTATCTATGATGGTACAAAAATACTTGGCGCGGTAATTCTGCCGGTAGTCACTGTTGACAGTGCGACGCCGTTGGCTACGGTAGAGAAATTGAATGGTAAGCAGAACAGACTAAAAGTCAGCGTTAAAGAATTATACTCCGATGGTTCAAAGGAGAACTTCACTGAAGAGATACTAATCAAGAACAACGCGACATACGTATATCAAGTGGGACCATATAAGGTTTATGTGGAGACTAAGGGCAACGACAAGATTCGAAAATGTTATATTGTGAGAGATTAATCAGCAACTGACTAAATAATCTCCCGATGATCAATAAACAACTGGTGACGATTTCCGATTTTTAGCGCCCCTTGTAAGCACGGGCAAAAATAGTTGTCTCGCGGAGTGAAACCGAGCAAATAGACAGAAGGTAATGAGCTTCTCGAAGATTGTTAATTTTATTTACTTCCGTTGTATATCTTGATAAAGTGTTGGCATGATGTGAAATAGTGATTACCTATAAAATGGAAGGCTTTCCACCGGTTTACTGAACTGATGGGAGGCCTTTTCTTCGATGTTTTTTGTATGTAAATATTCATCGTCTTTATAAAGAAATTTAATAGATTTGATTTATAGCTAGTTCCGATTGAAGAAAAAGATCATTATTGTTCTAAAGATGGATTTAAGCTTTCTGAACCAACAGATAAAGATTACTGGGTGAAAAAGCCTTCTGCTGAATTTTTTACAGAGTGTTGTAATGAAATTTTGTGGGTTTCAACTTATGTGGCAAAAGGGCTATGGAGACAATAGATACTTTTTTACGCTTATGACCACTTAAACGGTGTAAGAGAAATGTTACAATACTTGAGTAGAAAGTTGGTATAGAAACGAATTTTTCTTTGAGTTTAGGAAAAAACAGTAAGTATTTGAAGTGCTACCTTGATAACGATATGTGGGAAAGATTGATGAAAACTTATCCTACTGGAGATTATGAACAGGTGTGGAATACATTGTTTAAAACAATTGACTAGTTTGAGCATGTAGCAATTGAAGTGGTTAGTATTCATGATTATCAATACTCTCCTGAAGATGGGAGTAAGGTATAACAATACCTTACTAAAAATTAAACTCAATACGTAAACTAGCGGGTGCGTGTGCAACATAGCCTAGGTCGCATCATAAAGCAGGTTGGTTTCTTCCGTCATATGTGCACGACTGTAAAGCAAACAGGTAGGAAATGATTCAACTTTAAAAAAACGCAAATTAAATAGATAAGAATCCGTTTTGATCAACCTTTACTCAAAATGGATTCTTTTTTATTTATCGTAAAATACCGGTTGTGATGTATTCTTGATCAAACCTTTCAAGGTACTACTTTGTATTTACCAAAAAAATGGAATGATTGTAACAATAACAGTGTATGATACATAGTATAAACCATATAGTGTATGTCATATAGTATATAAAATTGAGGTGAGTGAATGAGTAATTTACTGAATACATTAACGACAGAGCTTAGGAGAGGAGCGTTGACATTAGCCGTGTTAAGTCAACTGCGAACACCCCAGTATGGATATTCACTTGTTCAGTTGTTGGAGGAATCAGGAATTTCTATTGATCAAAGTACCTTATATCCATTGCTTCGCCGTTTAGAAAAACAGGAGTTGGTAACCAGCAGCTGGGATAAATCTGAGAGCAGGGCCCGTAAGTATTATGTTTTAAGTGAATCCGGTCTGGAAATCTATTTGCAGTTAAAGAAGGAATGGATTAAAAATTCGAAAGAACTTTATGGTTTGTTAAAAGGGGATGAGGAAGATGAATTTAATTGAGGTTTATATTCATGAAGTCACTCGCAGGGTGCCTGAAAAAGGTCGTGCGGATATTGCCCTCGAGCTACGTTCAACCATTGAGGATATGCTGCATGATAATTACAGCGAGAAAGATGTTAAGGAGGTTCTTGAAAAATTAGGGAATCCGGCGACATTAGCGAGCGGTTACCGAGATCAGCCAATGCATCTAATAGGTCCAAGATATTTTGATATATATGTCTCGTTATTAAAAATGATTGTACCAATTGCCGCTGTAATCTCATTGATTGCTATGATTGCCGAATATTTTATTGGATATAGTGGAGATGAAGCTATTCTAAATGTTGTTCTCAACATTATGGGTGTAGGAATAGGGAGTATCATCGAAGTGGGGGTACAGGTCTTTTTCTGGTTAACGCTCATTTTCGCCATTATCGAAAGAACAGATAAAGGAAAAGATCAGCAGCCATTAACAGCAAGTCTTAAAAAATGGACACCGGATGATTTGAAAAACATCCCTTTTATTCCTAAGGAAAAAGCTATTAAAAAGTTCGAGGTATTTGGAAGTTTAATGTGGACAGCGATTTGGGCAACCCTTTATTTTTATGCAAATCAACTTGTAGGTGTATATGAAAACGGCGGAGGCGGAGTTGGGCTTGAATTCGTGATTCCAGCATTAAATCAGGATATTTTACTTCGTTATTGGCCATTCGTTCTTGTTATAATTGCACTCGAAATTGGTTTAGCTCTCTATAAATTAATCAAAGGACAATGGACGAAAAAGATGGCAATCTTTAATACTGTTCTTGAACTTAGCGCAACCGTTGTATGTATCTTCATATTAAGCAATCCGAAATTAATGAACCAAGAATTTATTTCGTATATGAATCCTTTATTTAACACAACAGCTAATCAATTTGAAACATGGATAGTTGGCGGTTTAATAAGTATCTTTATTATAACTTCGACAATAAATGTATTCAGTGGGTATCGTAAGGCTAGAATCCGTTAATTCGTATTTGTTTATTAAAGAGTAGGTGCTAATGTTTAATAAAGTAGTATAAGTCGTATACTGAGGTTTTAGTATTCTTCGCTCTTCCACAATACCAAGCTAATAAATTTATTCAAGAAAAGGGCTTGATTGGGGGGGGAACTTAGAAATATTAAAAGCGATAATATACAAGTTGTAAGCCAAAATCCATTTAGCCAGTTTGGAATAAAAGTTTTATATTATAGTAGAAGTCCACTTATCTTTTCTTACTGAACTGATGTGTGGCCTTTTTTTCTATATTGTTGTTGAATATTAATCAAAAACCCATCCTGTATTGAGCGGAAAGGATAAAAATTAAACCCCTAATTGTATGCCGTTACTTCTTATTCCTAGATCTTTGGATTAAAGTCTTTTTAATAAATAAAATGGGGCATAGTTCAATGTTAATAGTGTAGGTTTTCTATTAACTCTCACTGCCTATAACGCACTACAATCAAAAGGGAATTCTGTATTTACAAACATATCATTGTACGATCAATCCGTTGATCTGCCAGGTACTGCTTTAGGAGCATTTGCTTTAAACGGAAGTGGCACAGTCCTGTTTGAAGTTAGTGGACAAACACAAAACTTTGGGCAAAAAAAGAAAGGTCAATTAGTCAAAACAGTAGAAATGGGTCTAATGGGAATCATCAATGGGATCACCGATGGATCCGTTCATACTCTTAATCCGACAGACTATGAAAAAATCCCTAAAAGTTCATCTAACCGGGGATCTAATAATGTTGAAACATAAAATATCAGGGTAAATGAAAAGAGTGAAAGGCAGAAGCATTGAAACACTTCTGCCTTTTTTCCTATTTCAAATGAAATTCATTCATATGACTACCTGAAATCATCGTACGTATATCCAGGGAATTTGACGACTTCCCATTTCTTTTTCCTTAATGCGTCCATCACTTCAGCTCCCACATTCAAGTTACTTTCCACAATTTCTCTAGGAACCAATGCCATCCATTGTGTTAAAGAGACATCAGCATATTTGGGGCTTTTGAAAACTTCTAAGTACGTAAGCGTCTCGCTTCCTGTATTTTGGATATAATGGCCAAAGCAGAACGGCATATACCCGACATCTCCAGCTCTTACATCGAAAGTACGTGCCGTTCCATCAGCTGCATAACCGGTCGTCCGTCCTTGGCCTGTCAGGAAGTATTGCCATTCATCATTATTGGGATGCCAGTGTAATTCCCTCATGGCACCTGGTAGAATTTCGACAAACGCTACAGATATATTCTCCGAAATGGGGAAGTTGGTGGAATCCGCAATACGGACTGATCCCCCTGGAGATCTAACTGGCTCCTGACCAAGGAGACTATGTGTGAAATTCCTAGTACCGAAAGGGTCTGAGATTGCTACTTGGTCGATTGGACCCGGGACCTCTCCTTGATAGATATACTTTTCTCGTTTTGGGAGATCTTTAAATGCACTTTCCGGTACGCCAAAATTAGCAGAGAGGACTTCTTTAGGGGTATGGGCGAACCAGTCTGAGATTGCGAAGGTGTCTAAATCCGAGAATGCCCCGTTATCGAAAACCAATAAAAACTCACACCCTTCTTCCAACCCTTGAATCGAGTGGGGAATGCCAGGCGGGAAATACCATAGGTCGCCAACGCCAACGTCAGCGATGAAGTTTTTTCCATTTTGGTCTACAGCGGTTATCCTCGCTCTTCCTGCAAGCATAAAACTCCATTCGACTTCTTTATGCCAATGCAACTCCCTCACGCCACCTGGCGTTAAACGCATATTAACACCTGCAAGCGTTGTAGCGACAGGCAATTCACGTATCGTAATCTGTCTTGACCATCCACCGTGCTTTAATTCCATATTCGTGTCGGAAAAAGAAAACCGTAAATTCGGAACAGTTCCCTCATCCGTCACAGGTGGCACGAGCATATCCGGATTTTCCAATGCCCGTAAAATATCACGTGGTCCGAGATCTGTTGCACCAGCTCCGTCTGCCCGTATCGGTTCAGGTATTCTATCCGCATACACTTTAAAATCAATCGGCTTAGTCAATGATTGACCTCCTTCATTCATCCCATACCATTTGAGCTTTAAAAACAGTACTACAAGTATATTCCTCTTGATACTTTCTGATGCCGGTTCGAACAAATTGGTGTTTGACCTATAGGGTTTATTTCAAGATAACGGAAAAGGTTACAGAGAGTGGGGAAGTACTCTGAAAACAAGTGGGTCCTTAACAGGATTAATGCCAGACTATCTCTAGGGTTCATGTTTCACGCCAGTGACAGAACACTTTTTTGATGGTATCCTTTAATAGAGTAAAGGGGTTTTTACAAATCAATTTATGGAGATTATTTCACTAATCAATAGGGTTAAATAATGAATGAGGAGACAAAGCTTATGAGAACAATTAAAATTTATGATCGTAACGATTTAATCGAGATTTCTTTCGAGGACATTAAAAAATACCATGGCTACGCAGCCTATATGGCACTCGGTGTGGGTTTCCGTGTAGTTGAAGCGGCGTTTGAAGCATTATATGGCGATGAAATTCCAAACCGTAAGGATATATCGATCCTTTCCGGTCATGGTGGCCCAGGGTTCCGTGATGTATTTGAATTTGTAACACGTGCCAAAACTCGTGGGGTATATACTATCGACGTAAACTATCCAAAAGCACAATATGACCCATACCGTCCAACAGGTTATGCATATGTATTCACAAAAGAAAATGGCGAGTCAGTAGAAGTGCTGTTAAAAGAAGACTTCTTACCACCAATTTTCTATGATTACTTGAAAAAAGGCCGTGAAGATGACTTCTCTCCTGAAGAATATGAAGATAATGAACGGTTAAAACAAGAGCTAGGTAACCGTGCATACGAAATGCCGGTTGAAGATTTACTGATTATTAATCGTATAAAATAGTTATTTGTAAGTCAGTAAAATACATATTCATCACAATCATAAGGCAAGCGAATGTTGAATTCGCTTGCCTTATCTATCTTATAGTTTGGGATCACGGAACAATTTCAAAAACAGTACCTTGATTAAAATCGGTCACTTTCATAGAGCCATAAACCCCTAAATATAGTGTGGTTTGATCCAGATTTGTTCCTAAACTAACAAAATAAGCTGATTGAGATCCAAAATTATAATCGGTTTGAATAACACGATAATCATTTAGCTTACAATCTGTTCTTATACTAGAATAAGCTAAAACCCCTCTAGCGGGAGAGTGAGTTTCTTCCTTTCGGGCAAGGTCGGTAAACACAACACTTCCTGTTAAAACAGGGATTTTATCCCCCATATAGGCTTGTACTCCTGTAAGGGCAGTTCCGCCAAATTGATCGGGTCGGGAATCTTTATGAAAATAACTAGTTACAGGTTGAAGACGCCTTACGGAAGATTCAATTGCTTCATCATAGTAAGCAATTGTCTTCTCATCCAAAGTCTGATTTGCAGAGCAGCTCCTTACGATTGGAGTAGGGAAAATACCTTCCCACGCTCGCCAGCCAAAGTTAATTAACCCTTCTTGATCAGCTTCAGATTTCATTAAAAAGGCTTGAACAAGATGGGTAACCGGTATGGGTTTATACTGACCGAACGAAAAAATGGACTCTACCAAATCCTCGCCGACATTTCCTATATATTTGATGTATTGATTATAAACCCTCTGAAATGAAATGCCCGGTATATTCCGAACCCCTTTGGCAATCACCGTAAGTGTTTCCTGAATAGGTAGGGGAAGTTCATTAAATCGTGTGACGATAGGGGGATCCTGGATAAATGTATCCTTATCTACATCGATTTCAATGATCTTACCGGCGAATTCCATAACATTCTGGCTTAAGTTGAATGGATCATAGCCTGACCCACCATCCCCGGTGGTTAAAACGAGTTTTCCTGTTTCAGGTGAAAAGTTTAAGCTATTGACACCATTATGATTGGAAAATGGTCTTTTTACGTTTAATAACGTCCGTCGTTTTTGAGGTTGACCATTCGATGGTAAAATCCATTCTTCAATCGTATCAATATGATCAAATTGAGTTTCTCGATTGATCCACCTTAGGTTTAAAGTTCTTGGATCACACGGGTTAGGTGAAAAAGAGTCAGGAGGAGCACCTGGACCTTGGGTTCCAGCTAATGAGTAATGAAGGTAAAACAGGCCGTTAAAGTAAAATTCGGGATGAAACGCTAGCCCTAGCAATCCTCGTTCATCATATCCACCCCTAGAAGCACCTAGTTTTACGATTCGCGGACGAATATCCAAAAAAGTCCGTATAACGCTGTCTCTTATAAGAAAAATCTCTCCTACCTGGGTGGCAATAAATAATGTTTCTTTGGAGTCACCAGGAAGTATCGCTGTTTTCAAAACGGTCGGTAAATTTAGCTTGCTTACAATGGGCCGTAAACCAACCTTAACTTTTGTCAGCAAACTTTAACCCCCTTCTTCATTTTCTCTTATAAGAATATGATTAAAACTTGTTGATTAATACCGGATGAGGGTCGATGAATTCGCACCAGACTCAGAAATTTTGCTTAACATAGAGTGATTTTTGCACAAAACGGTGAATACCATAAGGTTAGTCTAATAATTGTGGGAGGCGGTTTTTTCTGAAGAGGGCAAAAAGTAAGGCTGTACAGTATTGGCAGCAACCTTTTTTTGAAATTAAACACGAGCTTATGGAATGGTTACCTACCACAAAACTGATCCTTACGGCGATATTAGGCTCATTTGCAGCTATATTCCAGTCAGCAGGGGGATATGCGCCCGGCATTGGTTTTTTTGTAAGTGCTATGACGACTTTACCCATATGTTTGGCGACGATTGTATCGGTCAGGTACGGATTCCTTTCCTATTTCGTTACCATCCTCCTTTTATTGTTTATCCAGCCTAGCGAACTACTTATTTTTCCCTTCACAACGGGTGTTCTAGGATTGGCACTTGGTGTTTCCTTGTATAAGTTGAAAACAAGATTTATGGTTGTTGTATGGGCGGGAGCTACCTTAATGATGGGAATCCTAACGATTCTTTTTATTTTTCGCTTTCCTGTTTTAGGACCGGGCATTGGTACGTCTTTTCATTTTCCCCTTTTATTGCTCGTAACGATATTCTGTTTTCTGTATGCATGGATAGCAGCAGAAGCTTGTTGGTTTGCTCTGAAACGATTGGCTCACACCCTGCCGGATAGGGTTATCAAGTCGGTATCTGACCAAAAGGAATTAAACCATCTTAAGGATGGTTTAGGTAAGAAAGAAACGATCAAAGGGGGGAAATAGAGCCGAAAAGGATCTGCTTCATCCAATTCCTGTGATAGAATAAGGTACCAAAATCCGGCGAGCTGGCTTCGGTTCTACATAAAGACTTTGAATTACAAATTCTTATCATGTCATCTTTAAAACTTACAACATCAAGGCTATCAAACATCAAAATTAGCGATGTTCGAATTTATGGAAGTAAATTAGCTTGGGGAATTGTTTTGCTATCATAGAGGATTTTTAATTTAGGTTTCTCAGGGTTATGGGAAGCTTTTTTTATTTTCCAGGATATGATGACGGTGGGTTTATCCGGGTTTGTATAAAATAAGTCTCCTTTTTGCATAATAAAATGAGCAAAATAATGGAGGGTAAAACTTATATGAGGAAACGTATTCGATCAGCTAGTATAGGACTTTTCACAATGCTTTTATTTATATGTAATCTTCAAGCACACGCACAGATTGGTCCTGAGGAAAAAGCATATTATGATAACTATCAACGGATACTGCAAGTCATGAAGAAAGGGATGGAGCAAGCACCTAAAACCGGTGATCCTAGTCTCGATTTCTTATATGAAATGATTCCGCATCATGAAGCTGCCGTATCGATGGCTGAAAATATCATGAAATATGGCCATAATGAACAGGTGAAGCTATTAGCTGCCAATATTATAAGAGACCAGCTTGCAGGGATTGGACAAATGGAAGCTCTTAAAGAGAAAATAAAAAAGAATCCGCAAGTAAACAAACATGCAGAGGCGTCTTACTTAAAAGCGTATAATAACATCTTTCAAACAATGATCATGTCGATGAAAAATGCCAAACCAACGGGAAATATAGATAAAGATTTCCTGGAAGAAATGATACCGCATCATGAAGGTGCCATCAAAATGTCTCAAAATATCTTGAAGTATACTAAAAATCAAGAACTAAGGTCCATTCTACAGAACATAATCATCACTCAACAAAAACAGCTTACGGAAATGAAAAATCTTTTAAAGACTATAAATTAATGGGCAATTAAGAAAAATAAAACGATACTACCTATGGGAATTCTAGAAGGGATATAGGTAAAATGGAAAGGCTTTTCATCAGTTACCTGGTGAGAAGCTTTTCCTATTTTTTAAGAGGATAAAACCGTATATGACTTAATCCGTAACCGATAGCGTGACAGAGCCAATGCCTTCGAATTCACCGGTATATGTTCCGATTTCTAACGTTTTTGGTAAAATAAATGTTCCAGAAGATACAAACATGCCAGGCTCGAGCGTTAAACCATGTTCCCCAAGTTTTTCAAGCAGCCAAGTCAGAGCCTTGACAGGATGCCCCATTACAATAGAAGAAGTTCCTTCATCAATCATTCGTCCATTATAGAGCAACTTTCCATTTATGTTGTCGATGTCTTTATAGGTATAGTCTTTTGCTTCCCCGATGGTCACTTTTCCACCAACTGCTCCATCTACGCAGACTTGTTCTTTTGACATTTTAGGAAACCAGTCTTCAAAACGGGAATCTGGAACCTCTAAGCCTGGTGCGATTTGAGTATTGTTTATGATTTCATCTATAGTGGAAGCAGCAGTTAATTGTTCTTTCACAACAAAGATTATCTCCAATTCGATTAGTGGATTCAACATGTGCTTGCTTAAAGAAATATCACTCGTTATTTGCTTATCCGTTAATTGTCCATATAACGGTTCCTTCGCTTTAAATAATGACTGGGTCTCGAGACTTGTCATACTGATCTTATAGCCTTTTAAGACTTCATTATTCTTTCTTTTTGCTGCAGTAAAAGCGTGTTGGAGTTGATACGCTTCATCCAGGCTAATATGTGGAGAAAAAACATCTTTTTTTAATGGTTTTACATGTATGTAGGAATCGGACAAAGAGTTCAAAAAGGTTTCTTTTAACATCATAAATCGCCCTTTCTTGTTTAATTTTACTAATATTCTAACATTTTAAAAGAGAAAGGTTATGATTCCAGGGTAAAAATAGTCATGTTTCTTTTTTGTAAATGGTAAAGTAATGCTTTACTATGAATTTCAGGTTCAATCCTCATGTCTTTTGAATGGGAATTCCATCTAAATACCCACTATAATTATCCAGTATCTTCGTAAGCCTTGCCCCAAATTCCGAGTCGAATCTACCTTTTTAAAAAAACTTTTTTAAGTCGGTTTTATAATGAGTAATGACGCTTATTATGTAAGGGCTTAATCCACTGGTATGTCAACGATGAGGCATCCATCTATCTTCTTATGAATAATGGGCATTTACCTTGCCTTTAAGACAGGTATATTCAGGGTTTATAATCCGCTTCATTTGAATCTTATTTCAAACTTTGTTAAGGTTATTAAGTACTTTAGAGATAAACGTTTAGTCCTACGATTGGGACGAACAAAAAAATCTAAGTAAAAAACCATTTAAATGTCAGTCGGTATTCACCGTTTCTGCAACTATCCTCAGTTGTGATTGCTCCTTTTTTTCTCTACTTAAAATGCTCAATAAATCACACGTAAATGATCAAGCGATGAATAATGGTCAGTGTAAACGTGTTTTTCTTAAGGTGTTTTATTGTCTTGTACACAAAGCACCATTTAAGTTTGACCACTTTTGTCTTCATGAGGACATGCCGCAGTGTGGTCTAAGAAAAACTCTATATGTTATCCATATATTCTATTGCACCTCTTTTTTCTACTAAAAAAACTCAATTCATTTACACATATGACCAGAACCAATTATGTGAATGTTAAGTACTTTCAGTGCGTTTTGGTATTTAGTGTAGCGTAGGACCCTTAATTTACGTCATTCCCCCTTTTTGACGTTCGTGTGAAGTGACAGGAAAAACTAGTTTAAGAGAGTACAATCATAATCAATCATCATAAGGAAAATAGCAGAACTGAACATCATATGGTCAACAACATAATGAGGTGACTGAATGAAGCCATATGTAGAAGTCAGAAATGTTTCGAAAATTTTTGGGAAATCTCCAAAGGCAGCCACAGATTTATTGAAGCAAGGCAAAACAAAAAAGGAAATTTTGAAAGAAACGGGCCAAACAGTTGGCGTTAATAACGTCAACTTTGAAATTTATCCCGGTGAAATCTTCGTCATCATGGGATTATCCGGAAGTGGGAAATCCACTTTAATCCGTATGTTCAATCGTTTGATTGATCCAACATTGGGCGAAATCCTAATTGAAGATGAAGATATAGTGAAGATGAATGCGGCCCGGTTAAGAAAAGTAAGGCAGCAGAAAATCAGCATGGTATTTCAAAACTTTGCTTTATTCCCACATAAAACGATATTGGAAAATGCTGAATACGGGCTGGAAATTCAAAAAGTCGATTCAACGATCCGACGTGAAAAAGCCATGAGTGCTCTTGAGGCCGTTGGATTAAAAGGCTATGAAGAACAATATCCATCACAGCTTAGCGGAGGCATGCAACAAAGGGTGGGTCTTGCACGGGCACTTGCAAGCGATACAGATGTCTTATTGATGGATGAAGCCTTCAGTGCGCTTGATCCGTTGATTCGTAAAGATATGCAAGATGAATTGCTTGAAATTCAAGAGCAATATAAAAAGACAATCATTTTCATTACCCATGATCTTGATGAAGCATTAAGAATTGGGGATCGAATCGCCCTTATGAAAGACGGAAGTGTCATTCAACTTGGAACGCCGGAGCAAATTATGATGAACCCGGCTAATGAATTTGTCGAGAAGTTTGTTGAAGATGTTGACCTATCGAAGGTACTTACTGCATCGCATGTGATGAAGCGTCCAGAGAAAATCGCAGTTGACCGAGGTCCAAGGGTTGCCCTTGAAATCATGCGTAAACAAGGATATTCCAGCATTTTCGTCGTAGATCGCAAACAGACCTTATTAGGCGCTTTGTCTGCTGAACAAGCTCGTCAGGCATTGAGCAATGACCAAACGATTTCTGAAGTAATGTCATTGGACATCCCAACTGTCCCTGAAGATGAACTACTTGTAAATCTTATGGATGATATGGCAACATCTACTCTGCCAATTTCGGTCATCGATGATAAGAGAAGATTAAAAGGAATCATTGTCCGCGGTGCTGTCATTGGGGCTTTGGCAGGAAATAAAGATTCATTGAATGAATTGACGGAAATGGAGAGTGACATTCAATGAACATACCAAAAATTCCATTAGGCGCGTGGGTCGATTCTTTAGTGGACTGGATAACGATTGCATTTGCCGGATTATTTACTTTTATAACGAATACAATCGAAGGGTTATTAAACCTTTTGGTTGATGTGATGAGTATAGGACCATCTATCGTATTCATCATTGTCTTAACGCTTATAGTTACGTATACAAGCAAATGGCCATTAGGAATATTTACGCTGGTCAGTTTATTATTAATTGATAATCTAGGGTATTGGGACTCTAGCATCCAAACGATCGCTATCGTCTTATTATCAGGTTTCCTCACCATTCTGATTGGAATCCCAATCGGTATTTGGAGTGCACAAAGTAAGACGGTAAGGAGAATCGTGACACCCGTTCTGGATTTCATGCAAACGATGCCTGCATTCGTTTACTTGATTCCGGCCATCCTCTTCTTTGGGATAGGGGTCGTACCAGGTATCATTGCCTCGTTTATTTTCGCAATCGCTCCAACGATCCGAATGACGAGTCTTGGAATACAAGAAGTACCTAATGATTTAATCGAAGCAACAGACGCGTTCGGTTCAACAAGCGGCCAGAAACTATTCAAGGTACAGTTGCCATTGGCCATGCCAACGATAATGGCAGGTGTTAACCAAAGCATCATGCTTGCTCTTTCTATGGTTGTTACGGCATCCTTGGTTGGTGCACCTGGGCTTGGAGCAGATGTGTATCGCGCAGTAAGCCAAATCAATGTCGGACAAGGTTTTGAAGCTGGCTTATCCATCGTTATCATCGCCATCATTCTTGATAGAATTACGCAAAACCTACGTAAACCAGCGTATGGAAAGCTTCTTAGTAAGAAAGTATTCTTCACGGTTATCGCTATCCTCGTTGTGGGTGCTGCATTATTTACTATCTTGAAAAAAGAAGAAGTCATGCAAGGTGGTTCAAACAACCTTGGTGAAGAAACAGGATATGAAATCATCGGTATTGAGCCCGGAGCCGGTTTGATGAAGTTAACTAAGGCGGCTATCGAAGACTATAACCTGGAAAACTGGAATCTTGTCGAAGGTTCTTCAGCCGCGATGGTTGCGGAATTGAAGAAAGCCATTGATAAAAAAGAGCCAATCGTTGTAACTGGTTGGTCTCCGCACTGGATGTTCTCAACATACGATCTAAAGTATCTTGAAGATCCAAATGAATCCTTTGGCGGGGAAGAAAACATAAATACAATTGTTCGACAAGGACTCGAAAAGGATGCGCCAGGCGCTTATAAAATCCTGGATCAATTCTTCTGGGAAACAGAGGATATGGAAGATGTGATGGTCGAAGTTGCTGGGGGTAAGTCTCCATCTGAAGCAGCGGAAAAATGGATTAGTGCAAATCCTGATAAAGTGTCTGAATGGACAAAAGGCGCAAAAGCAGGAAATGGTGAAAGTATCAATCTTGTGTATGTTGCCTGGGATACGGAAATAGCCAGTACAAATGTGATCGGTAAGGTTCTCGAAAAGAATGGCTACGATGTAACATTAAGCCAAGTTGAAGTGGGACCAATGTTTGCTGGTGTTGCAAATGGAAGTGCGGATGCATTTGTTGCGGCATGGCTTCCAGGAACGCATCTTGAATATTACAATAAGTATAAAGACGATATCATCGATCTTGGACCAAACCTTAAAGGAACGAAGAATGGATTGGTTGTGCCAGATTACGTCGATATTGATTCTGTTGAAGACTTGAAATAAAGGAGAGGGGGATTTTCATTGATGAAAATCCCTCTTTTTTTGCGTTCTATAAACTAGTCAGGCTTCACTTTAATGGAAACGAATTTATTCTTCAACTCATCGTCCGTCACTTCAATTTTGCCCCTCAAGTCTTCGGATAGTAATACATAGCTTTTGACACCGATAAACTCCGAATCGGAAACGACGAAGAATCTTGCTCCTTTTTTATAAATCAAGGAAAAGTCTTCCGTTAACTTATACATTTTCATCTTTTTTTCCACCTTGGCTGTTGTTGAATCAAATAAAACCGGTATTCATGGTCATTATTAGGATGGAGAACAGGATGCTTTCATTATAAAGAGATTTCCTTCATTAACATAGGGGGAAATGCAAAACGTGGATAAAACGCGAATGAGGAGTAAGGAATCCCAACGGGTGAATGATAGATTAGTAGAGGCAGCGGGATTGATCCTTGTCAATCTCATGGATTATATTGTTCCCCGATTGACTTGTTCTTTTAAAAGCTGGATGTTTCCTAATACGTTCTTCGATACTTCCAAGGTGGCTTCAATGGCAATTGCTTTTTGATCTGATAGTTGAAAGATAATATCCTCGAATAAAACTTCCATGTCATCAAGAACGGCTAGAGCAGAAACATTGTATAGACGAACATCACTAAATTTTCCAGGTTCGAAAATCGCTGTATTGATATATGGTTCAAAATTACTCAGCATTTCAGGAAGATGGATGATCATACGGTCCATTCCTAAACGAAGGCCTTCTATGGATGTTTCCATTTCTTCGATAGGTTCCAATACTTCTTGGACGGCTTTTTTTATTTTCTGTTCATAATCCGTAAATAAACTTACGAGCAAGCCCACAGGATTACCGTAAAGTCCTACTGCCAAAACGGCATTAACAGCTAGAATGATGGCTTCTAATGCTGCCTCAATCAGTGTCAGTACTGTTTTTACACTTATGAGGATCGGCATTAAAACCGTCATCCCTAAAGTGTTGATTCGATTATGTGCCATTTGGACTTGAATCTCTTTGATTTTCATGCCGACCTTTAGGTAGGGGGAAGGCTCCAAAGTGATAAGAGCTGTTTTTTGGACAGGACCTATCCCATCTGTCGGAGATGCACTGGTTTGTATGGCTCCTGCTATACTGGCGTCCTTATCGTGAAACGTATCGGCAATGTCCCGAACTTGGCGCTCGTAATCCTGTAATTGTTTATACACGCTTTCCTTATTTCTTTCGAGTATGTCATAGTGCGCGTCAAGTTCTCCTACTACCGCATCTACAAAAAGGTCTTTTCCGCCTTTAAATAACTCCGGGATTTCTTTCGCAATAATAGTCCCGGCACTTGCCACCAAGTCATCGATATCCACTTTCAATTGCTTCAGGTACTCTTTTGGAGCATCGAAAAGAGTCTCGACGCTTAGATTCACGGATGTAATATATTCGACTATCTCAACAGGCTTAGAGTTCAGGACATTATTTAAAATCCTGCATTTTTCTTCTGCTTTATCCAAGAGCCTAATTAGTTCGTCTATGCATGCCTTCATGACAAAACCCGTTGTGGTGATACCCATAAAGACAGGGTCCCCGGCAGTTTCCTCGAACTTTTGTTGAAAGACGTCCTGAAGTGCTGTTACCCGTTGATTGAATTTTTCATTTTCGGTATGGACGATACGGACTGATTTACCCACATATTCCCGGACCTTGCCAAGACGACCTTTCACATTATCACGTATTCCATGGGACAGTAGCGTCATGTTTTCTTGGTTCATTTCGATTCTCTCACTCTGGCCCCCATATAAAGGGGCGCCTGTCCAGAGACTTGTGACGATATGATCGTCAGCGCCAATATGGACAAAGCCGTGACCTGGTTCTCCTTCTATTCCTATCTCTAATGTAAATTCTCCATTTGCATCTTGCTTGATATATCCAGTATGGTTGGAGCCAAGCATGGAAAAGGAGGGGATACCATTATTTATTCCGTACTTCTTACCAGGAATGCGGTCGCCCATCTTAATGGTCTCTTCCGTCCCCGTCAGAAAGTCAAATTTACTATAGTAATTTGTAATATTAGCATACTCTTTATCCGGATCAACCATACCAGCAGGAAGGATTGCAGGATTTAGCGTAACGGCTTTTACTCCTGGGTTATTGATTCCGACCGCATTGGTTAAAGCACCGGCAAGGGAATTTCCAGATACGGAAGATACCTCTCCCACTTCATTAGTTATATGCTCAAAGTAGGCTACGGCTTCTCGAACCTGGGCAGGGGGTGCATCGCTAAGCAGTTTCGTGTTCGTTCCGATCCAATCCGTATCCATCTGCTCACTGCCAACGAATACCACGGTTAGTTCTCTTGTTTTAACATTTTGAACAGTAAGTGCATCAAGACCGGAATCCGTGTTATAGATGGTATCGATCACCCTGAATTTCTTTTCATTCACCTTAAACACTTCATCTATATCATAGTGAACATAAGAATGGTATCCGGCAAGCTCGACTAAATCATTATCATCGGTTGCGAGGCTTGATAGGGTATTAACAACAGCCATAGAAGATCCTCCCTAATCTTTCATGATTTCATTTGGTGCTGTTCTTTTTAACGAGTTTTCCTTTGTCCCAATTGCTCGTCTTCGATCGATTAAGTTATCATTCAATATGATGGAATATGAACCACGTGGGATGCCTTCCATCTGTTCGATATCAGAGACGATTTTATTGAATATAGCTTTATCAGGGACCTTATCTTTGTCTTTCATGTATAAATAAATGGTGAGAATGATATCCTCTGGTCCAAACGCCTCTTTCTGAAGAAAATCCTTCAATTCATCCTTACTGATATCCGGGTTTTTTAGATACATTTTATAGAGGGAATCAAACATATCTCCTACTGGATTTACATAGTAGTGAGAGGTTGCGTAGCCTTTCGCTCCTACTTTTTCAATGGCCTTTATTGGTGTTCCCACAATAGGATAACTGGCTGTGGTTTCTTTTAAGTAGCGATCTAATTTTGTGAAATCCTCATCAAAAGCCATGGCGTATAGGGCACCAGAAAGGGCGTTTTCCACTTGTCCCTCTTGAGACCAAACTTCATCCGTTTTTACTTTTTTACTATCTAGATCTATTGGGACAATGGCAAAGGTATAAAAATGAGGTTCGCCGATTGACTCAACAAAAACAGATGCCCCATCAACCGCACCGATTATGTTATGGACCATAACTTCCGTCTTATATGTATCGAGGAAGAATGCCTTTACTGCCTTTTGAATCTCTTCCCGGTGACTTGCAGCGAGATGACGGGTTTCCTTTCCACTATTGCGTAGGGTGTACCCAGCCCCATGATAATCTTGAATTCTTACAAAGTGATCTTTTTCATAAGCGTTTCTTTCACCACTCGTGGCGACTATTTCCTTTTTTACTTCTTTATCTTTTGAAAGATTCATATTTAAGCATCCTCCCAGCAATACGGTTACACCTATTCCTAGCGCCATGACTTTTTTGCCCTTCATTTAAATATCCCCCCTTCAAAGATGCTGTACTATTTGAATATCTGATCATCTATTTTGCCTTCCGCTGATACTCGTTTTTTACACATTATCCAACTAATGTAAATAATTCTATCATAATGGGAAATGTTACTTCTGAAATCATCAAATGTTTATGAAAAATAGGTAGAAAGGAACGGGTTTTTCTTAAGTTTGAAGTCCTTTGGCCTATTTGTGAGCAGAAGCTTACAACCACGATCATGATATCCGGGTTGTTTAAAGGGAACACATCGTTCAAAGAAGTATATTACGTTTCCTCCTAAGTCAGTGTTGGCCGGACCTAAAGTCTTTAATCAAACGATTGATTAAAAAGATGATGGGGGTGAAAAAGTCACCTTTTATAATGGAAATGACGAATTAATCTTATTGAAGGAAAAAATAGTAGGTATAAAGAGTGATTCGTTTGAAAAAATGAAAAAAAATGAAGTATTTTTCGCCGAAAGTGGTTTAGAAATTTGGATAAACAGGTAATTAGACTTCTATAATGGTAAAAATAGGATTATTAATATAATCGTATATTACCATTTTTTAATGAAAATGCTAATTTGTATGGCAGATTTTGTATGTTTTTATTAAAATGTAACTAAATACCGTAAAGGGAGGAATTTTAAAATGTCACAAATTCGCGTAACTCCATCAGAACTTAAGGATGTAGCTAGACAGTATGATAATGAAAGCCAACAAGTCACAGATGTTATTGGCCGTTTGGATAAAATGAGGGATCACTTAACAGGGATTTGGGAAGGTTCTTCAAGCCAAGCCTTCGTTGGTCAATATGAAGAATTGAAACCATCATTTAATGATATGGCTCGTTTATTAAATGAGGTATCACAACAATTGACGAAATCTGCTCAAATTCTTGAAGATACAGATAATCAAATTGCTAGCCAAATTCGCGGATAATTAGAAGAAAAAAGAGTTAGAAGCTTTAGGAGGAAGCGCCGTGAATCTGATTATAGATCGTGGCGCTTTTTGCTTTAAAAGAGGTGAGTGGCATTTACATTCAATTAACGATTGATTTAAAGAGATATACGGGGGAAGTTTTCGATCTTCAGGTGTCCAATTACCGCTCCATCAAAAAGGTTGTGGAAATCGTCTGGCAGGTAAAAGGAATTGCCGATGTGCCGCGGGAGGGTTATTGGGTACGGGTCCAAAATAAGGAGTTTGTTTGTTCCGGTTATGACACGTTAGTGGATAGCGGCATCACGACAGGGGACCGACTCGAAATCCTTTGATGAAGAGGTATGGCCTACATATAGGAAAAAAGTCTAAAGCCCTTTAGCAGGGGTAAAGGAGTACATAGAATGGATGAGAATAAATCATCATACTTGGAAAAGCAAATTGAAGCTGTAATGAAGAACAATGATGATGGGTATTCGTTTATTTTCCAGCGTGCTAAATTATCGATGCAGAATCCATTGGAATTACAGCTGATTCAGGAAATAGATCCTGTTTTTCATAAAAATATAGAAGTTTCAGAGGATGAGGTGAAAATCAGCATTATACCACCAGCCTCTTTTTTTGCTTTTGACGAGGCCGGCCAAAAAAGTTCATTGAATCGTTGGATCGCGTGCTACCAAATCATCAAGAAGATTAGGGGACATGAATTAACTCGTTTGCAGGTAATCGTGTGTCCGGAGAATCTAGTATTTGATCAAGGTTTTACGCCTTATTTTCTTCATTACGGAGTAAAAGAGAGTCTACCACCGTATGAGCAGGATGCAAAACAGCTCTTCGAGGAAACGAAAGCCACGATAGCGGCTCTTGTTGATAGGCAGTATACATTCGATCAATACCTTCTTTATCATAAAACTCTTAAACTATCGAAACAAACCCAAAGCATTTTAGCGGAGGAGACTTGGGAAGGACTGACCTCGTCTGTTCAAAAACGAATAGCATTTCTGGAAAAAGAACAAAAAACCTTTGTCCACATTCCAGAAAAGAAGTGGAAAATTGAGCGCTACACTCTATGGGGAATAGGGATTATTTTAGTCCCCTTACTATTCTTTACGATTTATACATTATTCTTTTCCAATCCAAGGCAGGAGGCCTATGTGGAAAGTGGGGAGAATTTTTTAAAGCAGGAATATAGCCAAGTCATTGATAGATTGGAAAACTATAATCCTGAGAAAATGCCGTATGTTGTTCAATATGAGCTTTCGAAATCTTATGTCACTACCCATGGATCTTTGATGGACTTTCAGAAGGAAAATATCTTAAAGGCCATTACGTTGCAGACGGATAGCCAGTATCTTCTTTACTGGATATACATTGGCCGAGGCGTAAGTGAGGATGCAATCAATTTAGCGCGGATCATGGAAGACCGGGAATTGATTATGTATGGTCTTTTAACGCAAAAGGAACAAATTAAATCGAATGAGGATTTGACTGGCGAAGAAAAAGAGACGCAAGTGAAAGAAGTGGACACGGAACTTAAAGAATATGAAAAGGAAATGGAAGAATATCAAAAACAGCTTGAAGAGGCCAATCTATTAGAACAACAGGACCAACCATCTACTGAGTCCAATAGAGAAAGCGTAGTGGAGCCGGAAGCCAAACCAGCTGTAAAAGAAGATGAAGAGAAGAAGGAGCCTGCTTCTAAAGAAAAAAAGGAAAGCAAGGAAGCCTCGGAAAAACCAGCTAAAGAAAAAGAGAAAGAGAATAGCAAAGATTGAGCGCTTACGTGCCCTTTGCGGAGGTGAAATGAATGAGTTCACTATGGATTTTCTGTAAGAAGACATACCAATCTTATACGATTAAGGATATGCAACCGGGTCCAATCACGATTGGATCATCAGAACTGGATACTATCACGATCTATTCGATTCCCTTCAATGAAGGAAATATTGAGTTGAGGAAAGATGAAGAGCTTGATGAATATACGGTATGTAGAGGAGAAGAGAAGATAGGGAAGATAAAGCCGTTCCAGTCCTACACTTTTCATGAGGGACAAGAAGCTGTCGAAATCTTTTACTCCCCAGGGGTTTTGGATGAAAGCCTTTATTATATAGATTATTTGAAAGAGATATCGGTATCGGGCCATCCGGGAGCAACGATTTACAAGGAGGGTCTCAATGAACTGGACTTTTCCATAGTTCGCCGTAAAGAAAAGTGGTTGCTCGTACCTAGAGAGGGCCGGCTTTTTCTGAATGGTGTAAAAGTTACGGAAATGACGGCGATTGAAAATGGTGATTTGGTTTGTTCGCCATTTATGGTGCTGAGGATACTTGAAGGCGATACATTAATGGTCAAAAGTGCGGATCGTTATGAAACCTCTTTATCTAGGACCATGCAGCCGATATCCGAAATGAAAAAAAGCTATCCACAGTATCGCCGGACTCCACGAATGATTTACGAATTGCCGGATGAGAAAGTGACGATATCATTCCCAAGCCAGGAATCTGAAGACCACAATCGAGGGTTATGGCTAATCCTTATGCCACCATTGATGATGCTGATTGTCATGGGAGTCGTCATGATTGTTCAGCCACGTGGGATTTTCATCCTCATTTCGATTGTGATGTTCACTACAACCATGGTTACTTCTACGGTGCAATACTTTAAAGATAAAAAGAAGCAGAAGCTAAGAGCCGAAAGACGGTTGCGTGTTTATACGAGGTATCTGGAACAAAAGCGTGAAGAGTTACAAGAACTATCGGCACAGCAAAGAAAAGTATTGCTCTACCACTACCCTTCTTTTGAGAAAATGAAGCATTTAACTGATCAGATTAGCGACCGAATATGGGAGCGGACAACGGAAAGTGAAGACTTTCTCCACTTTAGGGCAGGTACGGCGTCCATTCCATCAAGCTATGAGGTCAAGGTAAACAGCAGCGATATGTCGAATCGAGATATTGATGATTTACTTGAACAGTCCCAGGAACTTGTGGATGTATACAAGAGGCTTGACGATCTTCCATTAACCATTGATTTGGCAAGTGGCTCTATGGGGCTAGTGGGGAAGGAAACCGTCGTCAAACGGGAGCTGCAGCAGATGATTGGTCAATTGGCTTTCTTCCATAGCTATCATGATGTCCGCTTTGTGGCGATTTTCCCAGAAAAGGATTATGAGGAATGGGAATGGATGAAATGGCTACCTCATTTTCAGCTGCCGCATGCTTATGCGAAGGGGTTTATCTATAATGAGCAGTCGCGTGATCAGCTATTGTCATCGATCTATCAATTGCTTAGAGAAAGGGATCTGGATGAGAATAAAGGAAAAGTGAGGTTTACCCCTCATTTCGTATTTATTGTCACAGACCGTACATTGATTTCAGAACATGTCATTCTTGAATACTTAGAAGGCAAGAACGAGCAGCTCGGTATATCAACCATCTTTGCGGCTGATGCCAAGGAGAGTTTGTCAGAGAATGTCCATACACTTGTAAAGTATATCAATGATCATGAGGGTGAAATATTAATTCAGCAAACGAAAGCCGTTCATACGCCTTTTAGGCTTGACGAGCATAAAAGGGAAGGGAATGAGAGGTATGCCCGTTTATTGCGGTCACTTGACCATCAAAAGGGGATGAACAACTCCATCCCGGAAACGGTCTCATTCCTGGAACTTTTAAAAGCCCATGAAGTAAAGGATCTGCCAATCAGCCAGAATTGGCTTACCAACCAGTCTTCCAAGTCGTTAGCGGTGCCGATTGGATTGAAAGGCAAGACAGATAGAGTGGAGTTGAACTTACATGAAAAGGCACACGGTCCCCATGGTTTAGTGGCAGGGACGACGGGTTCCGGGAAAAGTGAATTGTTGCAGACATATATCCTGTCGCTTGCCGTCCACTATCATCCCCATGAAGTGGCCTTTCTGCTCATTGACTATAAAGGAGGGGGGATGGCACAGCCATTCAAGCACATCCCCCATCTACTTGGAGTCATCACGAATATTGAAGGAAGCAAGAACTTCAGTGCCCGGGCACTGGCCTCGATCAATAGCGAGCTTAAGAAACGCCAGCGCCTATTTGACCATTATGAAGTCAATCATATCAATGATTACACGGATTTATATAAAGCGGGAAAAGCGGAACAGCCGTTACCGCATTTATTCCTTATATCAGATGAGTTTGCCGAACTTAAGAATGAAGAACCCGATTTCATCCGTGAATTGGTTAGTACGGCAAGGATCGGGCGGAGCTTGGGTGTTCACTTGATACTGGCTACGCAAAAGCCAGGTGGCGTGATCGACAACCAGATTTGGAGTAATGCCCGTTTTAAGATTTCCCTAAAGGTGCAGGATGCCAATGATAGTAAGGAAATTCTGAAAAATAGCGATGCTGCGAACATCACGGTCACCGGCCGTGGTTACTTACAGGTTGGGAATAATGAGGTGTATGAACTGTTTCAGTCGGCCTGGAGCGGTGCCCCTTATATGGAAGACACGGTGGGAGCGGAGGATGAAGTGGCGCTTGTTACGGATCTCGGGCTTGTCCAGATATCCAATGTAACGAAGGAAGTTACTTCAATACGAAAAGAAAAAATCAGCGAAATTGAAGCTGTGGCTGACCATATTGTAGCGACACAGAATGAAATGAAGATTGCGAAACTGGCTAGTCCTTGGCTGCCGCCTCTTTCGGACCGCCTATCAAGAAACAATCAAATAAGCCATACGGAAAACCAGTTCCATCTGGGATTGAAAGACGAGCCTGAATTGCAGAGCCAGACTGATTATGTATACAACTGGATAGAGGACGGAAATATTGGGATTTTCGGGTCTTCCGGCTATGGAAAGTCAACGACAGTATTAACGCTTCTCTTTAATTTCATTAATCAATTCTCACCTGAAGAACTGCATTATTACATTTTCGATTTTGGGAACAGTGCGTTGCTGCCACTTCGTCAGCTACCACATACAGGAGATTACTTCAGGTTGGATGAGATGAGGAAAATTGAAAAGTTCATGTTGTTCATGAGGACGGAGATGGAAAGACGGAAACAGCTTTTCTCGGAACGAGAGCTTAGCAATATCAAACTTTATAACGCTCTCGTAGAAGATAAGTTACCGATTATTTACATCGTAATCGATAATTTTGACCTGGTGAAGGATGAAATGCCAGATCAGGAAGCACAGTTCATCCAGTTTGCCCGTGATGGACAGTCACTTGGGATCTTTATGATTTTGACTGCTACAAGAATCAATGCCATCCGTCAGCCATTGATGAATAGTTTGAAAACGAAGGTCGTTCATTACTTAATGGACAGCTCGGAACAGTATTCCGTTTTAGGCAGGACGCCTTATGAAAATGAACCAGTACCTGGAAGGGCACTGGTGAAAACAGATCAGACCTATATGATGCAGGTCTATCTTCCAGCAGAAGGAGAAGATGATGTAGCTGTTTTGGAAGCAATGAAACGGGTGGTGGCTGACCATAAGGATCGATACAAGAAGCTGGCTAAGCCACCGGCCATTCCGATGCTTCCAAATCGCCTCGACTTGAAGACCTTCAAAACGTACTATTCACCATCCATCAAGAATGGGTTCATACCAGTTGGGCTTTCTGAGGAGAGTGTTTCCCCTGTATGGGTAAACTTGAATTCAGATCCATACTTGCTTGTTGTTGGACAGTCGCGAAAAGGAAAAACGAATACGCTTAAGGTCCTCTTAGAGACGCTTCTTACCCAGTCGGTCGGGGAGATTGGCATATTTGATGGAGTGGATCGCGGTCTATCTCCTTATGCAATCAGAGAGCAAGTGCGTTATGTAGAAACCAAAGACCAAATCACAGAATGGCTCGATCATATCACGGGAATTTTCGAAGAGCGTGAACGCCAGTATTTGGAGGCTTTGGAACAGAAGCCGATGAAACAACTTGATTTTACATCCATTATTTTTGTGATAGACAGCATTTCAAGATTCCAGCAAGTGATTGATGGAAGAATTCAGGACCGGATAAGCGGTTTCTTGAAACAATACAGCCATCTCGGTTTTGCCTTCATTGTGGCTGGAAACGCGAATGATTTCACGAAAGGGTATGATTCGCTTACCACGGAATTGAAACAGATCAGGCAAGCGATTTTGCTCTTGAAAAAATCGGACCAGAGCTTATATACGCTATCGTATTCAAGAAAAGAAGAAGAAATTCAGCCAGGGTTCGGCTATTTTGTTCTGAATGGCAGGGAAAGTAAGATCCAAATTCCACTAAGTGAATAAGAAGGAGGGAGAAAGACGTTGAATAAAACAATAAAGCCGTTGTTGTTAATTGGGAAAATACTCGTGATCATAGCTCTTCCAATCTTGTTTTTTTCTTATATTGGTCAAAATCCGATGAAAAAAACAGTAACGGCTTCCCGTGAAATCGCCATCGTCAATGAAGATAATGGGGCTGAATATAACAAGAACCAGATTCAAGTCGGTTCAGAGCTCGTCACCACGTTGGACAAGAATTCCGAGTATGATTGGGTTGTGGTTAATAGAAGTACGGCGGAAAGTGGTTTGGCAAATAAAAAATATGATGCGATTATTTACTTCCCATCAGACTTTTCCAAAAATATTTATACCTTTACTGAAGAACAACCAGTCAAAGCGGGGGTTAAGTATAAGGTTCAGACAAGCCTGAATGCAGAAAATATTGAAAAGGTGCAAAAAGAATTAGAGAAAACCAAGAACAAAATGAATAAGCATATTTCCACTCAATACTGGAGTTATGTTTCTCAATCGGTAGAGGATATCCGTAAAAAGTTCGATAATGTTTTGACAAAGGAAATTGCTTTCCAGAACACGATGTATGAGTTCTATACCCCAAGCTCAGAAAGCTTGGCTGGGGAAATCAAACAACATAAAGATATGCTCAAAGGAGTCTTTGCTTCAACGAAGAGTGCAGGAAAAGCCACGAATGAAACATTAGGCGAAATGGGAAAAACAAAAGCCCAAATGGCTTCCTTTGTGAAGGAGGTCGTGACCTTTGAAGAATACCAGAAAGCGCAAAGCACTCTTTTTTCTTTGACATCGTCTCAAAATCAGCAACTGATCACAGATAGCATTCAAGCGTATGACGGGGTGCTGAATGAGGGAGTCCAGGCCATACCGGATATCCAAAAGGATACCAAGCCAGGATTTACTCTGAATGATCAGGGCATGGATGAGAACATGGTGATGATGCAAGAAAAGATCGACAGTAGTACTAGTAATCTAGAGGATTTTTCCAATAATATGAAAGAGAAACAGGTGGAACAAATCTCGAAAATAAAGGATGAACAACAAAGTTCGATTGATCGGTTCAAACAGTCGGAAGAGGAAGGGCTCAACACGCTTCAGGCCACTTTGGTGAAGCAACGTGGGGATTTGGCGAACGGCTCGGGAAATGGTGATGGGGTCGGTGGCGGAGATACCCCGATTGAAGATATTGATACCGGGGGAAAAGGGGACTCAGAAGCCGCTCCTTCAAAAAAGGAAGCAATCGATGATATCTCCCTTCAAGTTTTACTGGATAAAATCAATGGTATGAATTCCTCACTTGAAAATTTGGTGCCGGCAGAGGGCAGTGAAGGTTCAAAAGAGCAAATTAGCTCTCTTGCAAGCAGTCTGCAGGAAGAAATCAATAATATGAGCGGTACCTTGAATGACAGAACGAAGAATTATAACCAAGCAGTTACAGAGTTCAATGCATTGATAGATTCATATAATAAGTTATTAACGAATTACAAGAAACTGCAAGAAGACTACCAAAAGCTAGGGAAAGATTATCAGAATCTCGGGAATCAATGGGAACAATCACAGAAGGATCTTCAGAAATTACAGGATATCCAAAGTATGACCATCAATGAGACCCTTACGGAAATCAAAAAAGCGGAAGAGGAACTACTGAAAAAAGTAGGTGGTGAAAGACGGGCGGTTTTAGTGGATGTCTTTAATCGTTCGATTGCGAGCCGTGACTCAAATGCCCTTCTAGCTTATTATGGTTCGCTTTCTTCTTATGGGGAGCTTGCTGAAAGAGTAAATAATACAAAAGAGAATTTGGATGAAGTGTTCAGTGCCAATATGATTGAACTGGAGAATCTGAAAAATGGTGTCTCTGGTATCGTCGATGAAGAAGCGAAACTTGTCCAATCAAGCCTGTCCGGTGTGGAAGAAGACTTCGGGACATTTTCAAGTTCGATACTCGACTTCATCGCAGAATATGATCAAAATGTTGAACTGGAGCATGCTGCTACACTTGAAGAATTATCGGAAATAACAGCGAGGGCTACAGAAGTAACGGCTAATTTGACAGGTAATATGGAGATTCCTGAAATGGAAGAGGCTCCTGTTGGAAGTCTGGATGGAGAAATGTTCGTATCACTTCAAGATACTACGGCAACCACGGTCAGCTTTATTTCAGAACTTGTTAATTCCGTTGCAGAACGTCAAGATACGGTTACGAAAGATACATCCGACCTGCAAGCAAAAGTGGGATCGGTTCAGGAAAGAGCGGATGAGCTTAATGAAAATTGGGCTAAAAACGTGGATTCCACAAAGAAAATCAAAACCGATGTTTACAGTGTATTGAATAATACGCTAGTAGACGATCAATCGAACGGGTATGTCTATGAATACTTAGCGAACCCCGTTCAGATCAGTGGGGAAGTATTGCAACAAGAAAAAGTTAATATCCCGCCAATCGTGATGTTAGTGATCATCCTAATATCGGGATTACTAATTGGTTTCTTCTTGCACCATTATGCGTCCGTTCCGATGCTGGTGCATGCAGCCTTATTCACATTATTGAACTTGATCGTCGGCTTGATCATTAGCATGTATGGACTGAAGATTTATCCGCTTGGAGATATGCAAGCGATTAAATGGACCGTTTTCACTGTCCTGCTTTTATTCTTCTGTTCAGCATTCACACAACTTGCCTTTGCGATAGGACCATTTGTCGGAGCAATTCTAGTCATTGGTTTAATCAGTTTCTTTACGATTCCATTATTAGATTTGAGTATGCCTAATTTCAATGTCGATCACCCGGTTGCAAATGTTTATATGTCCATTCAATTCGGGAATCAGTTGGCTTTTATCCCAGCCACTGTCATTTTGATTATACTCACACTGATGGCTGCGATTCTTCCATATTTGATGAAGCGTCTTGCGATTAAAAGAGAGATGGCTCATGAAGTGGAGTAAACGGATTCTTCTCGTGCTTTTCCTATTCCTCTTCAGCCAGCCCGTACCTGGACAGGCAGAAGAGGAACCCATCGTGGAGCCGAATATGTATCAAGAAAAAGATATCAATATTCAAACTGAATATTTTCATGATGAGGAGTTATTGAAACAGAAGGAGAAGATACCGGAAGAATTAAAGGGACTTACTTTTGAAAGAGGAAAGTATGAAATCATAGACTCGATAGAAGACTCTCTTTTTCTTTCTCCTGTGACGGAGGATAATAATATCATTGCTTCCAAAGCGGAAGATATGGGGTTGTTCTCTACGGAAGTCCCCATTAGAAAGAGGAATTTAGAAGAAGAGAAATCCTTCTTGAACTTTGATTTATCAGTCCTACTGGGGATTGTTTTAGGAATTGCCGTGGTGTGTTTATTTGTAGTCCTCATCCCGAAAATGGGTAGGTTGAATCAAGAAGGGAATATAAAGTGAAAGAAGCCCGATTCCAGATATAGGAGTCGGGCTTTTGTTTATACCTACTTTAGAAGAGTGGTAATCAGCCCTAATAGAAGGGCAATTGTAAAGACCCATATAAAGAATTTTTTATACATGTTCATTACCTCAATTTTTCGGATTTAATTGTTCATTTTAGCATATGTATGGGTGGAAGCGTAGAGGTTGGAAGAAGAGAAATATTTTATGGTGTTAAAGGCTGAATAGGTTTTTTTAGGGAGGAAATAGGGTAATTGGGTATATACGGATGGATAAAAATGGTAAGTGGAGGAGATGTCATGTTTGAGAAAAATAGGTGGAAATTAGGGATGGTATGTCTGGCTACCCTCTTTTTTTTACTTGCTCTGACAGGTTGTAATCTTAAAAATGAAGAGACAAATGGAGTACCAAAAGAAGAAGCAAGTGGTGAGAAAAAAGAGAAAAAAGAGAGTGCAGAAGAAGATGAAGTGTTGGAAGAAGATTTTGAGATTGCTACAACCATGGATGAAATTATTGAAGAAAAGCCTGGGAGGTACACGGGAAATAAATACAATGAAGCCATTATACATAGAACATTAGACAAACAGGACCTCCAGGAAAAAGATAGCTTCGAAGTGTATCAGACCTTATTGAAACAGATGGGTGAAGGTGAAAACTATAAAGGAAAGTATCAGTTCTTCGAAGAATTCAATCCTTCCATTGAAACGGCGGTAACGGAAATGCCAGGTGGAATCACCATTGACGGCAGCGGTGAATTGGGCATTGACGTGAATATCGCAATTTTACTTGATGCAAGTGGGAGCATGAACCAAAAGGTAGGCGGGAAAACGAAAATGGAGCTGGCGAAAAAAGCAATTAATGAATTTGTCGCGTCTCTTCCGGAAGGGGCAAACATCATGCTACGTGTCTATGGACATAAAGGAAGCAATGATGATAAAGATAAAAAGATATCCTGTGATAGTACGGAAGTGGTTTATGATTTGGCCCCATATAATAAAGGGGACTTCGGGGAAGCATTAGGTGATTTTAAACCGACTGGATGGACACCGATTGCAAAAGCCATTTCGGAAACAAAGGAAGATTTTGAAAAAGCAAGGTCAGAAGGTCAAAATATCATGTATATCGTCAGTGATGGAATAGAAACATGCGATGGAGATCCAGTTAGAGCCGCTAAAGACTTGCATGATTCCAATATTGAACCAGTTATTAATATTATAGGGTTCAACGTGGATAGTAAGGGACAAAAACAATTACGTGAAGTGGCTGAGGCCGGCGGAGGGGAATTTGAAACCGTCAATGATGCCGATGATTTCAATAAGATGTGGGATGAAGAGCGTAGGGATCTCTGGAACCAATGGTGGAGTTGGGGCAATGAAAATTGGAGTATCGTTCGAGATGAACAAAATAAGAAGATATCCTCTTTACTTGAAGAAAAAAACGATTTCTCTAGATTGTCCTCTGATGAAAGCAATCGCATGTATGAAGCTACGAGTTATTTAAAGGATAAGGATCAAATAAATTATGAGACATGGGAGGAAGTTCGCAGTCTGGTCAAACAACGCCGTGAAATAATAAAAGAGTATTATGACGATAAATATGAAGAGTTGAATACGACTGTGAAAAATGAAGGAGAGAGTTTGAAAGAATCGATTAAAAAGAAAGAAGAAGAGATGAAAGAGAAATATAAAAATTAGAAAATCAAAACCCGCATGATGGTTTCACGCGGGTTTTGATTTGACCTTTATTTGAATAGTTCCGGATATACGGTCTTGGCGGCTAGTTCAACAGCTTCGCCGATACGCGGTCCCGGACGTGACATGACATCTTCGTTAAGCTGATATACTTGATTTTGCTTCACTGCGCTGATATTTCCCCAGCCTTTGCGGGATTTGATTTCATCCACTGCATTTTCCACATAGCCAACGGTTGTAATGATTGTATCTGGGTTGCGCTTGACCACTTCTTCATCAGCTATTTTTGCCCAGCCCTTCTGGTCGGTGAAGATATTATCGATACCGGCCGAAGCTAAAATCTCTTGTTGGAAGGTTTCTGCTCCTGCTGTATAAATTTCAGGGGAAGGACTGATTTCGAAATATGTTTTTTCTTTAGAATCAACATTCGCCACTTTGTCTTCAACATCTTTGATTTGTGTTTGAATAGTCTGGACTAATTCATTCCCTTTTTCCGTTACGCCCATTACTTCGGCGATTTGATTAATATCTCCATATACATCATCGAAATTCACTGCCGATTTAATGATAAAAATAGGAATGCCGGCATCTTCTAGTGGTTTTAATGTTGCTTCATCACCAATCGTATAGGCAAGGATGATATCTGGTTTCAAAGCGATGATTTTTTCGGAGTTGATCGTCATCGAATCAGAAACACGTTCAACTTCTTTAGCTTCCTCAGGATAATTATCATAATCGGTCGCTCCAATCACTTTATCACCTACGCCCAGGGCATATAGAATCTCTGTATTACTCGGTTGAAGTGAAACGACCGTTTTCGGTACTTTATCAAACGTAATTTCTTTTCCATTATCATCAGTGACGGTATAGGCTTTGACATCTTCAGTTGTTTTAGGATCTTGTTTCTCTGTGGATTTTTGGTCATCATTTGAGGCACATCCAGTAAGGAAAAGGGCAAGCATCAGAATGGCAATCCAACTGAATCTTAACGTTCTTTTCATGTTTTATTCCTCCACTTTCTTTTTCATCGGTTTGGTTGGATATGATTTGCTGATAAAGGGAATCTCTTTGACACCAAGCTGTTTATTGACATAGACAGCCATCACGAAAAGAACATTAGCAAGCAAATGAGCATAATCAAAAAGGATAGACGGTACCTCTTTTTCCGTACTGACTTTATGTAAGGCCCTTACTGATTTCTTTGCTTCGCTACGACAAGTGTGCAAAATGCAAGCAGCCGTTGAGCCTTGCGGAAGCACAAATGTTTCAATGCTTTCCTTTACTTCAGCGACATAATAGTCATAGATGTCACTAAGACGGTTCAAATCGTCTTCGCTTATGGCTAATTTCCCACGGGCAGAACCATTTAAATGATAAGCCATCGGCATCAGTTCCATTAAATCATTGTACACTTCAGGAATTTCTTTCGTTAACGAAGCTGCCAGTCCCATCTGTGTCGTCAATGAATCGGTGCGGATTTCATAATCTACAGTTGATGCCGATTCGCGCATGAATGGGTAACATAAAAAACGAAAATCTTTCTTCGACAAAACGTTTCCTCCTTTTCTGGGTAGTGTGAATGACCTTCGCAGTGCTGTTCGACGGCAAAAGAAAAAGCCGACCAAAGGTATTGGTCGGCAAACGGACATCTATGTATCTCGAATTAGAAAAAAGATGGAAGAGTGCCGTACAATCCTCTTAACTTCCGAAGAGCAAAATACGATAAAAAAAAGGCAGGTCTCCTGGCTCGTGCATCTTTTTACTCTAAGAACCTTCCCATTTGAAATGAATGAATGGTATCGTGCGTGCGGATTCATCCTCAAACAGTGGTATATTTCTTATTTCATTAGCACTTACAGTTGCGGAAACAGCTTCGGTCTTACACCGAATTCCCTATTAAGCTGACAAGTCAGCACCTATTTTCTGCATGGTTCATATTCACTTAGTACCATTTTAGCATAACTAATTGCATAAATAGTCAAAAAAATTCAGAGAATGCAGCTTATGGGATAAATTATCTAGTAAACTCACTTTATAGGTTGAAATTGGAGGTTATTGTAAAATTAATGTCGAATATATAAGAGTTGAACATGAGTGATTTATGAAATTATGGGAGGTAGAGGATGATTTATAAACAGGTGAATCAAAAATTGGATATGATTTTAGAAAATATAGAAAAGGTCATTATTGGGAAAAGGGATATTGCAGAATTGAGTCTGGTGGCTCTCCTTTCCGGGGGACATGTCTTATTGGAGGACGTACCAGGTGTGGGTAAGACCGTCATGGTCCGCGCCCTCGCAAAGTCCATCGGAGCGGATTTCAAACGGATACAATTCACACCAGACTTGTTGCCGTCTGATGTAACGGGTGTGTCGATTTTCAACCCAAAGGAACAGGAATTCATCTTCAGGCCGGGACCGATCATGGGCCATATTATATTGGCTGATGAAATCAACCGAACATCCCCGAAAACGCAATCCGCCCTGCTTGAAGGGATGGAAGAAGCAAGTGTGACGGTGGATGGCGTGACAAGGAAATTGGAGCAGCCATTTTTTGTCATGGCCACTCAAAATCCAATTGATTACGAAGGTACATACCCTCTTCCAGAGGCGCAGTTGGATCGTTTTTTGTTGAAAATGAAAATGGGCTATCCGGATGTAGCGGAAGAAATTGAAGTGTTGCACCGGGCTCAATACACCGCACCTATTGAAGAGTTGCAATCCGTCATCACTTTGCAGGATTTGATAGATTTGCAATTAGAGGCGAAGTCCGTGATAGTGGATGACACCATAAAGAGGTATATCGTCGAGCTTGCCAACCAATCACGTAAACATGAAAGTGTGTATCTTGGGGTCAGCCCACGTGGCTCGATTGCCTTAATGAAGGCTACCCAAGCCTATGCACTTCTGAAAGGAAGGGATTACGTCCTACCGGATGATGTGCAGCATTTGATTCCGTATGTTTTTGCCCATCGTCTGATTCTTAATCCGGAGGCGAATTATGCAGGAGTGAATGCCGAGATGGTGATTCATGAGATTGTGGCTACGACAGAGGTGCCAGTGAAGAGGGCAGTGACCTGATGGGGAGAATGCTTACCTTATTGAAGAAAAATAGAAGTGTCAGCGGAATTCTTATACTTATGCTACTGTCTTTCAGTTTTGCGATGTTTCAAGGCGGGTTCATCAGCTGGTTCATATTCTATACTTTTTTGCCGTTTGCTGTGTACGCTATGATTCTGGTGTTTTATCCACTTCAAGCTTTTGATGTGGAGAGAAAAATAAGTAAACAGGAATGCCAGGCAGGAGAATCTGTAGAAATAACATTGATATTCTCTCGTAAAAACCGTTTGCCTCTTTTATATATGGTTGTAGAAGAGGAGTTACCGATAGATATGACAAAACGAACACTTTTATTCCCAGGATTTAAACGATCCTTCAATCTGACATATACCTTGGATAGCCTGCCGCGTGGCGAACATTTCTTGCATGCGGTTCGCTTTAGCATTGGGGATTTTCTTGGACTTTATGAAAAGGAAGCGACAATGAGATCTCCTATGAAAATCACCGTTTTTCCGACTTATCAGGAGTTGAATTATAAGCATTTGGAGTATGTATTCACTCAGGGTCAAGTAGGGTCTTCGAAAAAAAGGCAGCGGGAACATTCGGTTGTGTCAGGAATTAGAGAGTATCAGCCGGGTGATCAATTGTCTTGGATAAACTGGAAGGCCACAGCCAGAACAAGTGAAATCATGACAAAGGAATTTGAGGAACAGAGAAGCCACGATACCTTACTCTTGCTTGATGAGCAAGTCTCTCCCTTTTTCGAGGAAGCTATCGTACTGACAGCCTCCTTGGTGCATGCCTTGATAAAAAGGGGTATGGATGTTGGTTTGGCTAGTACGGGGTCGAGGGAGGTCGTACCGGCTAGAGGGGGCAGTAAACAGAGGAGAAAACTTTTTTACCAGCTCACTAAAGCCAAGGCTACGAGCATAAACGTATGGAATGGAAAGTTGCAGAAGGGAATCGTGCCTTCAAACGCTTCTGTAATATGCGTGATCACTGAATTAACAATGGAAAAGCTAGACGGACTTAGTGCTTTTGGTGGAAATCAAATGACGTTGTTTTGCGTGAAAAGCCCGGGTGATTTCACAAGTGAGGAAAAAAATGTAAAATCGGTGGCGTTAGCGCGTGGAATGAAGCTGGGTTTCTTTGAGCCGGGACACCTTCAAAACGAACGAACGGAGGTGAAGGCAAATGCACGCTGAGTCTACCAAATTGGAAAGATGGATGTCTGTTCTCTTATATGTATTTGGTCTTCTATTAATTACCGAATGGTTACGACCTGTAGAGAAGCTTACTGATACGGGCAATATCCTGATCTTTATTATTTTTGTGGTTTTTTCCTTAGTCTTACTCTATTTTCGCGTCCATTGGATTGTGCGCTTCATCCTCGTAAGTGCTTTTATATTAATTGCGATCCATTTCTTTTATTCGTCCATCTCTTTCATGACATTCAACTGGCTTACTGGTGATTTACTGGACTTAACGGATAACCTTTCGAATATTTTTGCGGGGAAGTGGGAGATGCTTTCTAATCCCTTTCGAACGTTACTATTTTTTGTGCTTCTTTGGCTTGTAACGTATTTGATACATTACTGGGTGACAGTAAGGCAAAATATTTTTTTGCTTTATATGCTGACGATCATTTTTATATCCATTCTTGATACATTCACTCCCTATGATGGGGACGCGGCAATCGTCAGGATCATCATTATCGGGTTTTCGTTGCTTGGTGTGTTGGCGATGCTCCGCTTGTCCATACAAGAGCGTTTGGTGTTTTCGGGAGGCCCGATCAAGAAGTGGATTTTATTGTTATCCGGGATGATCCTATTAAGCGCCCTGGTCGGCTTTTCTGCACCGAAGTTTTCTCCTAAGTGGCCGGACCCTGTACCGTTTATCGTCACTTATTCCGATAAAGTGACAGGAAACGATGATGATGGTGATTCCTTAGATAAACGGGTGGGATACGATGAAGATGATTCTTCTCTTGGAGGGTCAATCGAACCTGATAACACGGTCGTTTTTTACAATACGGCAACGACCGGACATTATTGGAAGGTGGAGAACAAAGATATCTACACCGGAAAGGGCTGGGTTGGTGTAGATGCCATGGAAGATTATATCAGGATTTCAAATGGGGAGGATTTGACTGGAATAGAAGAATTTGAAGTTCCTGAAGTGTTGCAAACAGAAGAAATGAATACAACTGTAAATATGCAAGAAAGCTATTTTCACATTCTTCATCCACAATCAGGTTACTTGAAAAAGGTAGAAGCCAAGAATGTGGATTCGTTTAAGTATTATAAAAATACGGACAAGTACATTCCTGAAAAACTAAACAGCAAGCGCCCTCTTACAAAAGAATATGAACTGGTTTATGAAGTGCCCAGTTACGATTTGGCTGATTTAAGAAAAGTCACTGAACAGGATGAAACGATGGATGTCCTCATGGAAAAAAACACGCAGCTTCCAGAAGGATTGCCAGCCCGTATCTATGATTTGGCCAACGAACTTACGGGGAATGAGAACAATTGGTATGATAAAGCAAAGGCGATTGAAAACCACTTTGATGGCCCTGAATTTAGGTATTCTAAAGAAGATATTCCGTACCCAGGTGATAATCAGGATTATGTGGACCAATTCTTGTTTGAGACCCAAATTGGGTATTGCGATAATTATTCAACGGCCATGGTCGTTTTATTACGAGCCGCCAATATTCCCGCAAGATGGATTAAGGGGTATACCGAAGGGGAGAAATCAATCTATAAAGGTGAGTCTGCCTATAAAGTGACAAATAATAATGCTCATTCATGGGTGGAGGTTTATTTTTCGGGGTTGGGATGGGTACCATTTGAACCGACAAAGGGATTTAATGGACAAACGGATTTTTACAATTCTGATTTGAATACTCAAGACACCGAGAAAGCTGAGCCGGAATCCAAAGAAGTCGTTAAACAGAATGAGACACAGACTAAAGAGCGTCAAGATACACCTGAAAAAGAACCAAGCCCAACCAAGGGTAATACCCTTTTAGTTCAGAAAACCATGTTGCTGTGGAGTGCCATTATTATTTTAAACATAGCAATCCTGGTTGCTGTAGGATATCTTTATAGGAGGAAATGGCTTCCTTTTGTCTGTATACTCCGTTCCAAAAAGAAATCCGGACCGTATTTTGTGCAGGCATACGAATTATTATTGAAGCAGTTGAGCCGTGCAGGGGTAGAGCGCCCTGATGGACAAACGTTGCGGGAGTATGCAGCCTACGTGGATGCTGTTTATGAGACGGAAATGATGAGGGAAATGACCGAACGGTACGAAATAATGATTTACCGTGGAAATCTTGAAGAGGGTGAATGGGAACGCTTTCGGAGCAGTTGGGAAACCCTTATGAAAAAAACTTGCTCTTGACCTTGTTTTTATTATATTGATACAATAACTTAAACTAATAATGTCCTTCATATATCCTCGATAATATGGATCGAAAGTTTCTACCGAATCACCGTAAATGATTTGACTATGAAGGCGGATTTTCAGGAAAACTGAAAATCTGCCTTCATATATACTTTTTTGTATATCATCGTGGGTGGATTTTTAGTTTTCCTTTTTTTATGATACTATTTTTTTATATGAAAACATCACTCTTTTTGGGTGAATTACATTGATAGAGGTGACGTTTGTGCCGGGGAAAACAGAATTGCAAAAAAACCAGGAAATGATCGTAGTACTTGATTTCGGAAGCCAGTATAACCAACTGATAACACGCCGTATTCGTGAATTCGGCGTTTACAGTGAGCTGCATCCTCATACAATTACCGTGGAAGAAATCCAAGCAATGAATCCAACAGGTATCATCTTTTCAGGTGGTCCTAACAGTGTGTATGATGCAAGTGCATTCGGGTGTGATGAACGAATTTTTGAATTAGGTCTCCCGATTTTCGGTATTTGTTATGGTATGCAACTTATGACGAAGCACTTTGGCGGAAGAGTAGAACGTGCTAAAAACCGTGAATATGGGAAAGCGACCCTTACGATTCAAAATGATTCTAAGCTATTCAGTGATCTTCCAAATGAACAAATCGTCTGGATGAGCCACGGTGACTTGGTCGTCGAAACACCTGAAGGTTTCACGGTCGATGGAACGAATCCGTCTTGTCCGATTTCGGCAATGAGTGATGAGTCGCGTAAATTATATGCCGTTCAATTCCATCCGGAAGTTCGTCATTCTGTCTACGGGAATGATATCCTGAAAAACTTCGTATTCGGAGTATGTGGATGTAAAGGCGACTGGTCCATGGAAAATTTCATTGAAATTGAAATGGAAAAAATCCGTCAAACTGTCGGCGATAAAAAAGTATTATGCGCCTTAAGTGGCGGTGTGGATTCGTCCGTAGTGGCTGTATTGATCCATAAAGCGATTGGCGATCAGCTAACATGTATCTTCGTTGATCATGGCTTACTGCGTAAAGGTGAAGCGGAAAGTGTCATGAAAACCTTCAGCGACGGTTTTAATATGAATGTCATTAAAGTGGATGCAAAAGAACGTTTCCTATCTAAACTTGCTGGCGTTTCCGATCCGGAGCAAAAACGTAAAATCATCGGTAACGAGTTTATCTACGTATTCGATGATGAAGCAACGAAACTGGAAGGCATTGATTTCCTTGCACAAGGTACGCTTTACACGGATATCATTGAAAGTGGTACGGCAACGGCACAAACGATTAAATCGCATCATAATGTAGGCGGTCTGCCAGAAGATATGCAATTTAGTTTAATTGAACCATTGAATACTTTGTTCAAGGACGAAGTACGGGCATTAGGTAGCGAAATGGGTATTCCTGATGAAATCGTCTGGCGCCAGCCGTTCCCGGGCCCTGGATTAGGTATTCGAGTATTAGGTGAAATTTCAGATGAAAAGCTTGAAATCGTTCGTGAATCTGATTATATCTTACGCGAAGAAATCAGTAAGAATGGATTAGAACGTGAGATTTGGCAATACTTCACGGTTCTCCCTGACATTCGCAGTGTAGGAGTTATGGGGGATGCCCGTACGTATGATTACACGATCGGTATTCGTGCCGTAACATCAATTGATGGAATGACTTCCGACTGGGCCCGTATTCCATGGGAAGTGCTTGAAATCATTTCAACAAGAATCGTCAATGAAGTGGATCATGTAAACCGCGTCGTGTATGACATAACGTCCAAGCCACCAGCAACGATTGAGTGGGAATGACCAAGCGACACTCTATACATTGAAAAACGTTGATTTTACGCCGTTTAGGTAAAACTCATAAGACTTTCTGAGACCAAAATTCATTTGAATTGTCTCCAAGATTGTCGCCAAAAACTCTCACCGAATGATTGTCGGTGGGAGTTTTTATTTAGGCTTTAGCCGGTAGAGTGCGTGAAACGCGCGAAATATAATGAAGATGCCTAGAGATTTCCTTTAGGTATATTTCCTGGTCGATCGGCTTCACCACGTTGGCATGTATATAATATAGATGTAAATCGTGTCATTAAATGTGTAGGAACTAAAGGTAGAAGGAAACTACAAACCTATCTAGAATTACTGTTATAATCAATGTATAAGAAGAAAAATTGGAGGAATATAAATGTCAAGTGCAACACAACGTGCCGAATTACAATCTCAAATCTGGAAAATAGCCAATGATGTCCGTGGCTCAGTAGATGGATGGGATTTTAAACAATATGTTTTAGGAACGCTTTTTTATCGTTTCATTAGCGAGAACTTTTCTAGCTATATTGAAGCTGGAGATGAAAGCGTCAAGTATGCAGAACTTCCTAATGATATTATAACAAAAGAAATCAAAGAGGACGCTATTAAAACAAAAGGTTACTTCATATATCCGACTCAGCTGTTTGCTAATATTGCGAAAACTGCTAATACAAATGAAAGCCTGAATACAGATTTAGCCGAAATATTTTCTGCTATTGAAAGTTCAGCAAACGGTTATCCATCTGAACTAGATATTAAAGGATTATTTGCTGATTTTGACACAACAAGCAATAGACTGGGGAATACTGTAAAGGATAAAAACAGTCGTTTAGCTGCTGTCATTAAAGGCGTTGAAGGGCTTAATTTTGGTAACTTTGAAGATAGTCAGATTGACCTTTTTGGTGATGCTTATGAGTATTTAATCTCTAATTATGCTGCTAATGCAGGTAAATCTGGAGGGGAATTTTTTACACCGCAGAGTGTGTCTAAGCTTATTGCTCAATTAGCAATACACAAGCAAACAACCATTAATAAGATATATGACCCGGCAGCTGGTTCAGGTTCATTGCTATTACAAGCAAAGAAACAATTTGATGCTCATATTATCGAAGATGGTTTTTATGGACAGGAGATTAACCATACAACGTATAACCTTGCTCGTATGAACATGTTTTTACATAACATAAATTACGATAAGTTTAATATAGCTTTAGGAAATACGCTTCGAGATCCTTACTTTGGTGACGAAAAACCTTTTGATGCTATTGTATCTAATCCACCTTATTCCGTAAATTGGATTGGTAGTGATGACCCAACACTTATTAATGATGAAAGATTTGCTGCTGCAGGCGTATTAGCTCCAAAATCTAAAGCCGATTTTGCCTTTGTACTTCATACCCTCAGTTATCTTTCAAGCAAAGGTCGTGCAGCTATCGTTTGCTTCCCTGGTATCTTTTACCGTGGTGGTGCAGAGCAGAAAATAAGAAAATATCTGATTGATAATAACTTTGTTGAAACAGTTATTTCATTAGCACCTAACCTTTTTTATGGAACTTCAATAGCGGTTAATATCTTGGTTCTTTCTAAGCATAAAACCGATAATAAAACTCAATTTATTGATGCAAGTGGAGTAGATTTCTATAAAAAAGAAACCAATAATAACGTACTTACAGATGAACATATTGAGCGAATTATGACAGTGTTTGACAGTAAAGAGGATATTGATCATGTTGCAAACTCTGTTGATTATGATGCAATCGTTCAAAATGATTACAATCTTTCAGTAAGTTCGTACGTGGAAGCGAAAGACACAAGGGAAGTCATTGATATCAATGAGCTGAATGCGGAGATAAAAACGACTGTAGCAAAGATAGACCAACTTCGTGCTGAAATTGATGAGATTATTGAGGAGGTTGAATCATGATTAAGCCAAATTATATGGAGAATCTGCTTGATGGGGTTGAGATTGAGTGGAAGCCCTTGGGGGAAGTTGTAAATATAAAGAACGGAAAAGATTGGAAAACCTTAAGTGTTGGTAATATACCTGTTTATGGTTCGGGCGGAGTTATGGCTTATGTAGATAAATTTGCTTATGATAAACCTACTGTACTAATTCCAAGAAAAGGTTCGATTACAAATATATTTTATGTTGAAAGTCCCGTTTGGAATGTTGATACTATTTATTACACAGAAATTGACATTAATCAACTTATTCCTAAATTTTTCTACTATTATATGAAAACTATTGATTTAATGAAATTAGATACAGGTTCTGGCAGACCTAGCCTAACTCAAGCCATTTTGAACAAAATACCAGTCCCCACCCCACCCTTTAAAGTACAAGAAGAAATAGTCCGTATATTGGACAGCTTCACAGAGCTTACAGCAGAGCTTACAGCAGAGCTTACAGCTCGTAAAAAGCAATATACCTATTACCGTGATAAGTTATTGACTTTTGAAGAGGGCGAGGTTGAGTGGAAGACTCTTAATAACATTGTTGAATTTAGAAATGGGAAAGGTCATGAGAAAATTATTGTTGATGACGGGAAATATATTGTGGTTAATTCGAAATTTATATCAACAAACGGAAAAGTTAAAAAATATTCTAATGAGCAAATTTCACCTTTGTTCACTAATGATATCCTTATGGTTATGAGTGACTTACCAAATGGAAGGGCTTTAGCTAAGTGTTATTTAGTTTGCGAAGATGACAGATACACTTTGAATCAACGAATAGGAGCCTTTAAAAACGTAAAAACAGTAAACACAAAATATTTATTTTATGTATTGAATCGCAACAGGCAATTACTTAAATATGATAATGGAGTAGATCAAACTAATTTGAAAAAAGATGATATTCTTAACATCCAAATTCCCATCCCACCACTTGCTGAGCAAGAGCGAATCGTTTCAATCCTAGATCGCTTTGATACCCTAGTTAACGATATTACATCAGGTTTACCTCGTGAAATAGAGTTGCGTCAAAAGCAATATGAACACTACCGTAATATGCTACTTTCGTTTCCGAAAAGTGAGGTAGAAGCTTAGTATGGGGAAAAGTTTAAATGAAATTGCCCAACAGTTAAAAGATAATGATAAGAAAGTTCAATTAATCTATGCCTTTAATGGAAATGGAAAAACAAGACTTTCAAGAGAACTGAAATTGTTAGTTGCACCTAAAGACAATATAGAGACAGACGAAACGGGGTTAGCTAGCAAAAAAATCATTTACTATAATGCTTTTACGGAAGATTTGTTCTATTGGGACAATGATCTAGCAAATGATGTTGATTTAAAACTTAAAATTCATACCAATTCTTTTACTGAATGGGTGCTTAATGAACAGGGACAAGATCAAAATGTCATTAGTCATTTTCAGAATTATACCGATCGTACATTAACACCTAAGTTCAATTCGGATTTCTCGGAAGTTACATTTTCTTATGAACGGGGAAATGAAGAACCTTCTCCAAATATTAAGGTGTCAAAAGGTGAGGAAAGCAGCTTTGTTTGGAGTGTGTTTTATAGCTTGCTTAACCAAGTGATTGATGTATTAAATATAGCTGAGCCAAGTGAACGAGAAACAGATCAACTTAATCAGTTGAAATATGTGTTTATTGATGATCCTGTAACTTCATTAGACGATAACCATTTAATTCAGCTAGCTGTAGACTTGGCTCAATTGATCAAAAAAAGTGATTCCGGATTAAAGTTTGTTATTACAACTCACAATCCTATTTTTTATAATGTGCTCCATAATGAAGTCAATAAAAAGACCTGCTACATGCTAGACCGTCAAGAAGATGGTACTTTCGAAATAGAAGAGAAACCAGGTGACTCAAATAAGAGTTTTTCATATCATTTGCATTTGAAGAAGACGATAGAGGAAGCCATTGAGAACAACCAAGTACAAAAATATCATTTCACTCTTTTAAGAAATCTATATGAAAAAACAGCTAGTTTTCTTGGATTCCCAAATTGGTCGGAATTATTACCTGATAATAAACAAAGCTATTATAATCGTATTATCCAATTTACAAGTCATTCTACACTGGCGGATGAAACTGTAGCAGAACCCTCTCCTCAAGAAAAACAAACGGTTAGACTATTACTTGAACATTTAATAAGTAACTATAGCTATTGGAAGGAGGAATAAAGGTGTATGATTTCAACCCTATCGCAGAATCAAACAACTACATAGTTCTAGATAAATATAGCAAGATAGCAGAACAAGGGGGCGGCTATCAAACGGAAGTTAACTTAGAACGAGAATTGATTCAAGATTTAGTAAATCAAGGCTATGAGTATCTTCCTAATTTAACTACTCCTGAGCAGATACTTGCGAATGCTCGTGTGCAGCTACAAGATCTTAATAAGGTGAAATTTTCAGATGCCGAATGGCTTAGATTTTGTGAACAGTTTTTAGATAAACCTAGTGATAACCACATTGATAAGACCCGTAAAATCCATAGCGATTACATTTATGACTTTGTTTTTGATGATGGGCATATTCAGAACATCTACCTAGTAGACAAAAAGAATATTGCCAACAATAGAGTACAGGTCATTTCCCAATTTGAACAGAAAGGAACGCATGCGAATCGATATGATGTTACCATCTTAGTCAATGGCTTACCGTTAGTGCAAGTCGAGCTTAAAAAGCGTGGGATTGCGATTCGTGAAGCCTTTAATCAGGTTCATCGATACAGTAAAGAGAGTTTCAATTCAGAAAACTCTCTCTTTAAATATTTGCAGATTTTTGTAATATCTAATGGTACAGATAGCCGTTATTTTGCAAATACGACTAAACGTGATAAGAATAGTTTTGATTTCACTATGAATTGGGCAAAATCGGATAATATCCTAATTAAAGATATAAAAGATTTCACAGCTACATTTTTTCAGAAAGATACTTTATTGAATGTACTACTGAAATATTCCGTATTTGATTCGAGTGACAACCTGCTGGTTATGCGACCTTATCAAATTGCCGCGGTAGAAAGAATATTATGGAAAATTAAGAGTGCATACCAAGCAAAAAAATGGAGTACCATTGAAAGCGGCGGATATATTTGGCATACAACAGGTTCGGGAAAAACGCTTACGAGTTTTAAAGCAGCTCGCTTGGCTACTGAACTGGATTTTATCGATAAAGTATTTTTTGTTGTAGATCGGAAAGACCTGGATTTTCAGACGATGAAAGAGTATCAGCGTTTTTCTCCTGATAGTGTTAATGGTTCAGAAAGTACCGCAGGATTAAAACGCAACATAGAAAAAGATGATAATAAAATTATTGTGACGACGATTCAAAAACTGAATAACCTAATGAAAAGCGGAACAGAGTTACCTATATATAATAAGCAAGTGGTATTTATTTTTGATGAAGCTCACCGTTCACAATTTGGTGAAGCTCAAAAAAATATCAAGAAAAAGTTTAAGAAGTTCTATCAATTTGGATTTACAGGCACGCCTATTTTTCCGGAAAATGCGTTAGGTTCTGAAACGACTGCTTCTGTCTTTGGTCGAGAGGTACACTCTTATGTAATTACGGATGCCATTAGAGATGAAAAGGTTTTAAAGTTCAAAGTAGATTATAACGATGTACGTCCCAAGTTCAAAACGATCGAAAAAGAACAGGACGAGAAAAAGCTATCGGCAGCAGAAAATAAAGAAGCACTACTGCATCCTGAACGCATCAAAGAAATTTCTCAATATATTCTTAATAATTTTAGAGTAAAAACCCATCGTCTAAACGCGAATGGAAAAGGATTTAATGCCATGTTTGCTGTGAGCAGTGTTGACGCAGCCAAACTCTACTATGAATCATTAAATAAATTACAACAAGGAAGCAATAACCCCCTGAAGATTGCTACAATCTTCTCCTTTGCTGCTAATGAAGAGCAAACTGCGATAGGTGAAATTCTTGATGAAACTTTTGAACCTTCAGCAATGGATAGTAGTGCAAAAGAGTTTTTAAGTTCAGCCATCAAAGACTACAATGCGATGTTTAAAACCAATTATGGCGTAGAAAGTAAAGAGTTTCAAAATTATTATCGTGACCTTGCTAAACGAGTAAAAGACAAAGAGATTGATTTGTTAATAGTTGTTGGAATGTTTTTAACTGGTTTTGATGCACCTACATTAAATACTTTATTTGTTGATAAAAATCTTAAGTATCATGGTTTAATACAAGCTTATTCGAGAACAAATCGTATTTATGATTCCACCAAAACTTTTGGGAATATTGTTACTTTTAGAGATTTAGAACAAGCAACCATAGACGCTATTACTCGTTTTGGAGATAAAAACACTAAAAATGTAGTGCTGGAAAAAAGCTACAAAGAGTATATGGAAGGATTCGCTGATGTGGCAACGGGTGAAGCCCGTCGTGGTTATGCAGATGTAGTCAGAGAATTAAAGGAACGTTTTCCTAATGTTGATGAGATTGTTACTGAAAAGGATAAGAAAGAATTTACTAAACTATTTGGTGAATATTTGCGTATTGAAAATATCCTACAGAACTATGATGAATATTCAGCTTTAAAAGCTTTAAAAACAGTAGATATGACTGACCCTAAAGCTTTAGAAGACTTTAAGGCTACTCACTATGTAACCGATGAAGATATAGCTGTTATGCAAGAGACTCAAGTGTTAGAAGAAAGAGCTATTCAAGATTATCGTTCTTCATATAATGATATTCGTGATTGGTTTCGTCGAGAAAAAACTGGAAAAGAAAAAGGAAATGGCTCTATTGATTGGGATGATATTGTCTTTGAGGTAGATCTTCTGAAATCCCAAGAAATCAACTTAGATTACATTCTTGAACTTATTTTTGAGCATAACAAAAAGGTGAAAGATAAAGAATTCTTGGTTGAAGAAGTTCGCCGATTAATTCGTTCTAGTGTAGGAAACCGTTCAAAAGAAAGCTTGGTAGTTGATTTTATCAACCAAGCTGATTTAGATAGTATTCAAGATAAAGCAAGTATTATTGACGCTTTTTTCTCATTTGCTCAAACTGAACAAAAGCGTGAAGCAGAAGAATTGATTAGTACTGAAAATCTGAATGAAGATGCTGCAAAAAGATATATTTTGGCTTCATTAAAAAGAGAATATGCCAGTGAAAATGGAACGGAGCTTAATGAGGTTCTTCCTAAAATGAGTCCTCTCAATCCTCAGTATTTAACAAAAAAACAGAGCGTTTTTCAGAAAATATCTGCCTTTGTCGATAAATTTAAGGGAGTAGGCGGAAGGATTTAATAAATCTAAAATAACGGTTAAACACCAGAATATTTTAGTATCATTGCTAAAGGAACAAAATTGCATTGGTGGTGGTGTAGAATTATTTCAGTCTACATCATCACCTTTTTATTTTCCGCTAAAATTATATTTGTTAATCACCTCAAGTTCTATCGTTTGCACTCTTTTTAAATCTTTAATGTATGACAAGGAAGATTCCACTAGCAATTTTAGCGTATGTTCAACTAACGTCCATGGCTCGCCTTTCATTTCTTTAGCTATCAAAGTCCCAAATTTCTTATAATCAGAAATAATTATATTGCGAGCCCTTAATCCCAAGGAATCTTCGTTCGGAACATATTTCAGAAGAAGCCTAGTTAAAAGTGAAACAACGTTATTTAATCTTTTATCTAGTTTTTTCAAAGAATCCCCTTCTTGCATTATGAAATCTACAAACAAACTATGAATCTGCGTTCCGCACTTATAGTATAGAAATTCAATTGCGTTTTTTTGTATGGATTCATACTTCTCAAAAATATCATCCTCTTTAAGATTATAAAAATGTGAAGGAATACTTAATTGGAATTTGGGGAAATTTGGCGTTTCTATTTCGCCGATTACAAACATTTGCCAATATGAATGATATTCTGCATACGGAACATAGTCAAATAATACGTTATTATATGTTTCTTTTAACTTATCATCATCCCCATATAAAACATCAATAAGGAGCTTCTCAAATAAAACTTTAGATAGGACACTATTATCTAAATCTCCCCAAAGCAATTCAAGTTCACTTGAAAATTCAAGTTTCTTTGTTAAGTGCAACAGCAGTGAGTCAGAAATTAAATTGGGATTTTTCTTGGCATGGGCTTTCCCGCCTGCAATATTCTTGATAATAGAAAGATCGTATTTTGCGTATCTTCGTTTCTTATTTTCTTTGCTATCTTGAGTTGAATCCTTCTGATGTCCATCATAGTCAGCTTTATTTTCATAACCTGCTAATTGGTAATACGTCAAATTTAACTCATTCTTCTTGGCACGTACTCTTTTCCCAATCTGAGAAAAAATGTAATCTTTGGTTTCTGTATAAATCATTGTGCCTCCTAGGGTGGTAGAAAATTCATTGAAATTCATCTCAATAATAACATGCCATCTACTACTTTTCGTTATTATACAATGAAAATGTCAAAGGAATCGAGTCCCTAGATAAATAAATCTGTGCAATATGTACTAGTCATGTTTGCAAAAAAGGAGAAATTCATGAAAACAAAAAGTTCACAAAATGCTTACAACGAAAAAACGGCACGTCAGTATATTTCTGACGACAAACCAATCATCAATGTTTCTTCTGAGATCGAAACACAATATAACTGGATTGAGGGAAAACGTACAGATGAGGTGACAGGCTACAAGCTCTACTTCACTCAGGAGGGAGTTAACCCATTCGCTGTGAAATTTGTCAAAAAACCATCGTTGCCACCGTTTCTTTCAGAAGTAAAATTGGATAATCTGGAAGCCATTGAAATTCGCTCAAATGTGTACTTCCGTTCAGAAGGGATACGGGTTGTTAAATAATGAAGAACTTAGAACTTGAAGGGTACCTGCTCCAAGCTCTGAACATGGCATTGCAGATAAACGGTGAGACTTCTTACACCAACGCATTTAATGTAAAGGTAGCGGACGAAGGCTTTTACTTCGTCCCTCGCCTACCTGCAAGCTATGTCGTTGACAACGAACTTTATCAAAAAATCTATCTTATCAGTAACGCGGCTCTATACCCCGATTTTACGTTATTAAAACAGGTGGGGGCTTATTTTGTCCCATTGAAAACGGATGATATTCATATGAAACGTGCTCTTTTCTTCCCGTGGATAAATGGTATTTCTAAGCGATTGGTTATTGGGCACATTGACGAATATGTTGCGAAATTACCAGTGAACAATGTACCTGTCATGGAAAATTTCGAGTTCAATTTAAATAAGGTTACAAGTATTGCTATCGCAGGAAACTCTGGGTCAGGTAAATCCTATTTCCTCACCTACCTTCTATGCGTATTGAAGAAGAACTCGAAGCTAGTAATAGTAGACCCAAAATTTGATATGCCAAGTAGATGGGGCAGGGAGAACAACGTTAAGGTTATTGCCCCAAGCGATAACCGAAACAAAAGCGATTACGTTTCAAGTGTGAATGCCGAACTTAGCCAGAGCTTGGAGCTAATTCATCAACGGCAACAGGTGCTTTACAATAACCCTCAAGCCGACTTTGAACACTACACGTTGGTCATTGACGAGGTTCTGGCTCTATCAGATGGGACTGCCAAGCCGATTAAAGAGGCGTTCTTTAGTCTATTATCTCAAATTTCATTGTTAGGCAGGGCTACAAAAGTCCATTTGCTACTGGTATCACAAAGATTTGATAGTAATGCCATTCCTATTTCTTGCAGAGAACAACTTAATGTATTGATTCAAGTGGGCAATATAAATAGCAAAACGACACAGTTTTTGTTCCCAGACTTGTCACTTGAAGGAATAGTTATACCGCAAGGAATCGGGACGGGATTGATACAGGTTATTGACTCCGAGCATCCGTTTCAAATTGTTCCATTATTAACGCCAACATTTAATGATTTGAAAGGAATAATGTAGATGTGGAAACTAGGTAAATCATACTTCATGCACACGTTTCACATTAACGGCTTTCTGTTAATAAGCTCGTTATTGCTACTTTTAGTTCTAGTTACATTCAAGATGATAGGCGCTTTTCTTCGAGCCGACACAAATTCATCAGTGATTGAATATGCAAAATTCTTGTACAAAGTTGCTGATGTAGTTTCCAAACTCTTAGAAGGCATGACTGCGGTATCTTTCCTGCTTCTTCTTATGTTAGTGGTTCCTGAGATTGTAACAAGGGTATCTAAGGATTCTCTAGGAAATTGGTTCAAGTCAATCTGGGTGAGCCACCGTTTAAGAAGGTTTTTAGTCAGACAAACCGACCATGAAGGAGAAGGTGTTCTCAAGATTCAACAGCATAATAGATCAATACGAAAATCCGTCATTGATATTAGGAATAAAAAAATCACCTATCTCGTTAAATTGCCAAATGACATGCAAGCCCAAAAACTAATCTTAGAAGCAAAAGAAATTCTTCGAGAAGAGATATCAAGTCGCTTTCCAGACTACACTTTCTCGAATTTTGAACGGTACAAACACTGGCTGAGAATTGAGGGAACAAATATGAGGTGACGAATATCGGAGCTTTTGCCTGCCTTAGGCAGAAGCAAATAAGCTCCGATATTTTAAAAATTGGCGGAAAAATACTTCACGGGGCTACTACGACCCCCGTGGAATCAATAATCAATAATCGAGGAAGATGAACTATGAAAAAGAAAAAAGAGCAGAGAAGCAATAAATGGGCATTCATTTTCTATCAAGAGAGTGTCCCAGAGAACTATTTAGAAATTTTGGAGGAAATACACATACCATTTGTGCTAAGTCCTTGGCACGATAAAGACGTGAACAAAGAGACAGGAGAAATTAAAAAGGCACACAAGCACGGTGCACTCTACTTTGATTCTTTGAAAAGCTATTCGCAGGTTTCAAACTTGATTAGCGAAAAGCTCAACGCTCCAAAACATGTTGAGGTTGTGATGTCTCCAAAGGGAATGTATGAATATTTCACTCATGCGGAAAATCCAGACAAGACACCCTATCAAACAGAAGATATTGAGTGGGGATGTGGATTTGAACTTGGCAAATTCCTTGTTGAGCATAATACGGGTGAATTTTTGAACAGTATTATTGATGTAATTGCAGAACAAGATTTTAAGGAATTTGAAGAACTAGTAATGTACGCAAGAAAAAATGATTATTTGTTGCTTGAGTTAATCGTAGATAAAACGTATTTCTTTTCAAGGTTACTAGACTCAAGGCCTTACAGTTCAGAGAGCTCCATTAAGAAAATTTATAATGAATGAGGGATGGCGATGAGTAAAACAATGGTGAACTCAGAAGACTTGAAGCGTGCTGGCTTCTCGCCTTACACGGCTTCCAATATCATTAGACAAGCAAAACACTATATGGTACAACAAGGGTATGAGTTTTACGAGGGACGGCGTATCTCTGTTGTCCCCATACAGGCAGTAAAATCCGTTATCGGCGATGTTGAGTTGTCCGAAAAAACGGAGGAATAAATTTGGCAAAAACTAGATACCAAGATATCTATCAAGACAACAATGGGCAATACTATTACGAGGTAAGCTTAGGTACGGACAAAATCACAGGAAAACGTATCAAGCGTAAAGGTCGAAAGTCGCAATCTGGAAAGAAATTTGAGTCAGCAAAAGAAGCCTATGTGGAAGCTATCCGTGTGAAAAATGACTTTTTGCAAACTCAAGGTTATTCAGATTATGGCATGACCTTTGAACAATTCATGAACAATGTTTACATTCCACATTATAAGACGGAAGTGACGGAAGATACATTTGAGTCACGGAATCCTCCTTTGAAAATTCTACTAGGACGTTTTGGAAAGAAACCATTAAGGAAGATTACTTTGCACGATATTCAATTCTTCAGAACGTGGCTTATGGATAAAAATGCGGCAGGATATTCACAGTCATACGCTTCAATGGTCTTTGGAATGTTGAAAAAAATTCTTGAATTTGCCGTAACTCTCAATTACCTTGATAAGAATGTTGCTCAACAAGTGAAACCAATTCCTAAAGGGAAAACGGATGTTGCTTACTGGACGAAAGACGAATTTGAGATAGTAATCTCGCAGATTTACACCGAAGATTTTTATGAGCATTTGTGCTTTGTGATGTTGTGGGTCTACTACATGACAGGTGTTCGTGTGAACGAAGGAACAGCTCTCTGGTGGAATGATGTTGATTTTAAGAAAAAACAGCTTCGTGTTCATCATATGTTAGTTACTAAGAGTCGCAAGATTTACAATCGGAAGAACCATACGAAAACAGCTGATGGAAAACGGGTGCTTGCTTTAGATAATGATACACTTGAAGTTTTGCGTGTATGGAAAGAACGACAAGCACAACACGGAAATATGGATTTCATTTTTTCCTATGATGGCTTACCCATGATTAAATCAACGATTGCCCGAATTATTGCTCGTTATGCAAAACTTGCGGGTGCTCCAGTAATACAGGCGAAAGGGCTACGTCATTCTCATGTAAGCTTTCTCATCAATGAATTAAATGCTTCGGTGTTAGTTGTTTCAAAACGTCTCGGGCACAGTTCGCCAGAAATTACGCTTAAACACTATGCACATTTGTGGCGTGGGATTGATGATGGTGTCGCCGAATCGATGGCAGGCATTATCAAAATTGAAACTGCAACGAGTAAGCGTTTTACATTTGTTGGTAATCAAGCAGTGAAACAATTGTCGCCAAAATCGTCTCCAAAGTAATGGGGACATCTTATAAATGTGATAACAACAGGCTTATAAGCCCTACCCACGTTATTGAGTGGGAATAATCGAAAACAACAATGAACCAGTGAAGGGTTTCCCCTTCGCTGGTTTTTTATGGGGATTTATTATTTGTTGTAATCACACTCTTAAAAAAACATGATGATTACAGGTAATTAACATTAGATTAATCATATAATGTGAAATGATATTACTTAAAAGCGAACATTAAATAAAAAATCATATAAATTATTCGGATTGGTTATTGACGGTTATTTTATGGACTGGTACACTATACCTATAATAGTAAATGAATATAATCTTCGTATAAAATCGGGAATATGGCCCGAAAGTTTCTACCAAGCTGCCGTTAACAGCTTGACTACGATGTGAATGAATTTGGTGAGGCAGGTAGTGCGCCACTTCTTTACATATTAGTAGTTGAGCCCCGTTTGGAAGCGAACGGGGCATTTTCTTATTCATACGAACAGATGATAGGGGAGACTCAATATGAAAAATTACTTTCGTTTTAATGAACTGGGTACTAACTATCGACGGGAAATACTAGGAGGATTAACTACCTTCCTCTCCATGGCATATATCCTGGTTGTAAACCCGGTGATGTTAACGTTACAAGGCATAGAGGACTACCCTGATGAATTGAGAATGGATTATGGAGCGGTGTTTGTCGCCACGGCATTGGCTGCCGCAATTGGTTCCATATTAATGGGGCTCATAGCCAGATATCCGATTTCTCTTGCTCCTGGCATGGGGCTTAATGCATTTTTTGCATTTACGGTTGTACTTGGTTTCGGTATCCCATGGCAAACAGCTTTAACGGGCGTTTTAATTTCAGGACTTATATTTGTACTGCTTTCTTTATCCGGAATTCGTGAGAAAATCATTAACGCCATTCCAGTTGAACTGAAATATGCGGTAGGAGCTGGTATTGGATTATTCATTACCTTTGTGGGGTTTCAAAATGCAGGGATCATCACGAATGATGATAGCGTACTTGTCGGCCTAGGTGATTTAACAAAGGGAAGTACGTTGCTTGCGGTATTTGGAATTATCGTGACCGTCATTTTAATGACTAGAGGCGTCAAAAGTGGCGTATTCATCGGCATGGTGATCACAGCTATAGTTGGAATGATTTTTAAGCAAGTTCCAGTGCCAGAGAAAATTATTGGAGCGATACCAAGCATTACCCCAACTTTCGGAGTGGCATTTGATGCGTTCGGAAGTCCTGGTGAGCTTTTTACAGGACAGATGCTCATCGTGATTTTAACCTTCTTGTTCGTGGCTTTCTTTGATACGGCCGGTACGTTGGTGGCTGTCGCTCAACAAGCAGGCTTAATGAAGGATAATGTTCTACCGAGAGCTGGGAAAGGATTGCTTGCTGACTCCCTATCCATTGTCTCGGGTGCCATCCTGGGTACATCGACGACCACTTCATATGTGGAGTCGACTGCGGGTGTAGCTGCAGGGGCCCGAAGCGGTTTTGCTGCAGTGGTTACAGGGTTGCTGTTCGTTCTATCTCTTTTCTTCTTCCCGTTACTTTCCGTCGTCACATCAGCGGTAACTGCACCAGCGTTAGTCATTGTAGGCGTGCTCATGGCGTCCTCACTTAAAAACATTGACTGGCATAAGTTCGAAGTGGCAGTACCTGCCTTCTTCACGGTTATCATGATGCCCATGACATATTCTATCGCAACAGGTATTGCCTGTGGATTTATCTTTTATCCCATTACGATGACAATGAAGGGGAGAGCGAAAGAAGTCCATCCGATCATGTGGGGGCTTGGCGTCATCTTCCTTCTATATTTCATATTCCTAAAGTGATAAAGAAATAAGAGTAAATGAATGGGGGCCTATTTTAGGCCTCTTTTCTCGTGTTGTAAGGTGAAGGACTTTACGTGTATAGTATAGATATAAAAAGTTTTGTGATGGATGGGATAATATATCGAAAAAAGAGGGAGAATAATGAGCGGTTTTTTCGTTGAAAAGGTATTGAACAATAATGTAGTGATAGCTAATCACCCTATGTATGATGAGGTCGTTTTGATTGGGAAGGGCTTAGGATTTAATCGAAAAAAAGGCGATGAATTAAGTCCAGAACTCGCAGAGAAGACGTTTGTTTTGAAAAGTGAGAAGGAACAGGAAAATTACAAAAAATTATTGCCGAAGATTGATCAAAATCTCCAAGCTGCCATTATCGAATCCATTCTTCTGATAAACAATAGAGTTCCCGGGAACCTTAACGAGCATATACATGTAGGTTTAACCGATCATTTGCTATTTGCGCTGCAACGGGTTGCACAAGGAATGACCATAAAAAATCCATTTTTACAAGAAACGATCACCCTCTATCCTTTTGAGCATAACATCGCTGTCGAGGTTGTTGACCTTATTCAAGACAAAACCGGTATAGGGCTTCCTCATGGTGAGATAGGTTTTATCACCCTACATATCCACAGTGCCATAGCGAATAAGGATTTATCGGACGTCAACCAGTATTCGCAACTGATTTTTCAATTGATTCAAGTTATAGAAGAGCAACTGAACATCCAATTAAACAAAGATAGTATTGATTATTCACGACTCATTCGCCATTTAAGATTTATGATAGACCGGGTCCAATCAGGGGAAATGGTAAATGAACCTGAAAAAATCGCTTTGCTATTGAAAGAAGAATATCCAGTATGCTACAATTTATCTTGGAAGCTAATAAAAATCATGCAGCAGAAATTAGGCAAACCGGTTTGTGATGCGGAAGCTGTCTATTTAACGATGCATATTCAACGATTGCAAAAAAATAAATAAATAAACATTAACCTACGTGTTACTGATTCGATCAGGCATAAGTAAGGAGAATGATTGAGAGTTGGACAGGGTAATCTATACCCATCGTCCATCTTCGGTCCTATCTTTATTTATGCCTTTTTTGTATACAACAAAAGGATTATTGCAGTCGAATGTAACCGTTTTTATTAGTGAAAAACAAATGAGGAGGAAAGTATATGTTTAAGAAGTTGTTTGGTGTCTTGCAAAAAATCGGGAAATCCTTGATGCTTCCTGTCGCTATTTTGCCTGCTGCCGGTATTTTACTTGCGTTCGGTAATGCTTTGCATAATGAGACGTTGTTGGACATCGCGCCGTTTCTTGCGAATGGTGGAGTGGAGATGGTTGCTTCCGTCATGGAAAATGCCGGGAATATCATTTTTGGAAATCTGCCGCTGTTATTCGCGGTAGGGGTAGCCATTGGTTTAGCAGGCGGAGATGGAGTTGCTGGTCTTGCCGCAATCATTGGTTTCTTGATCATGAATGTGACCATGGGAACTATTCTTGGGATTGAAGTTGGAGATTTAGAGGGAAGTGCCACATATACTAGCGTTCTTGGTATTCCTACACTTGGTACAGGTGTTTTCGGAGGTATCATAGTCGGTGTAATGGCAGCGGTTTTATATAATAAATTTTATGAGATAGAATTACCGCCATATTTAGGATTCTTTGCAGGAAAACGTTTTGTGCCAATTGTCACTGCTGCAAGTGCAGTAGTGCTTGGGTTGATCATGATTTTGGTTTGGCCGACGATTCAATCGGGTTTAAACTCATTTTCAGAAAATATGCTAGGTGCTAACTTGACTATTGGTGCCTTCGTCTTTGGTGTTGTGGAACGTGCGCTGATTCCATTCGGTTTACACCACATTTTCTATTCGCCTTTCTGGTATGAATTCGGTAGTTATGTTAATGAAGCAGGCAAAATAGTCAGAGGTGACCAAGCTATCTTTATGGCTCAAATTAAAGATGGTGTACAAGATCTAACGGCAGGTACATTCATGACTGGGAAATATCCTTTCATGATGTTCGGTTTACCGGCAGCGGCTTTGGCGATTTATCACGAAGCTCGACCGGAAAAGAAGAAACTTGTAGGTGGACTAATGATATCCGCTGCACTTACATCGTTTTTGACAGGGATTACTGAACCACTTGAATTTACATTCTTGTTTGTTGCGCCAGTTCTTTTTGGTATTCATTGTTTGTTTGCAGGTTTATCTTTCATGACGATGCATTTATTGGACGTCAAAATCGGGATGACATTCTCTGGTGGTCTAATTGATTATGTACTGTTTGGTCTGATTAATCCGCAGACAAATGCCTGGATGGTTATCCCGGTCGGATTGGTATTGGCGGTTATATACTATTTTGGATTCCGGTTTGCTATACGGAAGTTCAATCTTAAAACGCCTGGACGAGAAGTAGAGGAAGATGAAGCTGAGGGTGAAGGTTCTTCTAATACGTCAGGAAGCCTTCCTGGAGATATCTTGGAAGCGATGGGTGGTAAAGAAAACATTGCACACTTGGATGCTTGTATCACTCGTCTTCGTGTATCGGTCAATGATATTCAGCATGTTGATAAAAATAGATTGAAGAAACTTGGAGCCGCAGGTGTGTTAGAAGTCGGCAACAATATCCAAGCTATCTTCGGTCCACGTTCTGAAACGATTAAAGGACAAATGAAAGAAATTATGGATGGAAGAAGACCTACTAATGTTGAAGTTCCACCAGAAAAAGGCGTCGAAAATCAAATTGAAGATATCATTCCGGAACCGCTTAGGACGGATGACATTGATTCAGAAATTTTCGTTTCTCCAATTAAGGGGGAATTGAAACCAATCACTGAAGTGCCTGATGCGGTCTTCGCTGAAAAAATGATGGGTGATGGGTTCGCGATAGTTCCAGAGGATGGATTAATTGTCTCTCCTGTGGACGGAACGATTGTAAACTTGTTCCCGACTAAACACGCGATAGGTATTGTTTCCGATGCAGGACGTGAAATCTTGATCCATGTTGGAATCGATACGGTTAAGTTGCAAGGTAAAGGTTTTGAAGCACTTGTCGCACAAGATGACAAAGTGAAAAGTGGACAACCTCTACTTCAAGTGGATCTGGATTATATTAAACAAAATGCCACTTCAATTATTACGCCGATCGTCTTCACAAACCTTTCTGAAGGGGAAAGTATAAAAATTGAAAAGAGCGGACAGGTAGATAGTAAGGAAACTAATATTATTTCAATTAATAAATAAGAAACAAAGGGATGAGGGGTAGCCATTGTGGCTACTCCTCATTTTTATTTTTATTTATAGTACTAATCAAAATGTAGGGAAAGAAAGAAGGGGAGAAAACAAATAGGAAAAATTATTTGTTATTTCAATTGACTTGTCTTATTTACTCATGCTATTATATTAACTACACCGAAACACAACATATCGACGAGAAAAGAAATATTAAAAACTTGTTGACGTGTTTGTTAGAAAGTGTTATGATAATAAAGTCGCTAAGAGAGAGACACAATTATATTGCTCTTTGAAAACTGAACAAAACAAAGCGCCAACGTAAATTTTGAGTGAGCACACACTATTAAAAAAGCAAAATGAGCAAGTCAAACATTT
>NZ_JBIWCW010000014.1:0-77328 GCF_044761665.1 Peribacillus sp. NPDC097295 | reverse complement strand
TCGACTTGCATGTATTAGGCACGCCGCCAGCGTTCGTCCTGAGCCAGGATCAAACTCTCCGAAGAAATGTTTGACTTGCTCATTTTGCTTTTTTATAGTGTGTGCTCACTCAAAATTTACGTTGGCGCTTTGTTTTGTTCAGTTTTCAAAGAGCAATCTTCGTTGTTCGTCAGAACAACTTGTATATTCATCATAACACACTACTGAATAGTTGTCAACTTCTGCGAAGTTTTAAACTAATTTTTAATCGCCGGTGTTTCTCAGCGACCATTTCATCTTACCATTTTCTTTATAAGAAGTCAATAGTTTTTATTGTGTCATTTCTTCTGGCAATCAGCCAAAAGCGAATGAATTTTTGTTTGTTTACTTGGTGCTTATTTATATTAATCCTATTTTAGTTAAAAGTCAACGCCTAATTTAAAATTCACCTGAATTAGTTATACATATCTTATTGCCATGCTTTTTCCTCGAATATAATGATTGTTATTAATATAGAAGAAAACTACATTGCAACCTCACACGATTGTTTTACACTTCCTCCCGATCAATATTTTCAATCCTCCTTAACCTCTTAAATAAAAGAAACTATTATTGACTTTGAAAATTTTCTTATGATATCATTTAACCAAGTAATATAATCGGAATAGTATTTTTATAATCATTGAGATTTAGGAGGTGGGATATATGACGACTGGAAAGGTGATACCGGGAGCAGAATCTTTTTTCTATCCTGGAAATTCTATTGGAATCCTCATTTGCCATGGTTTTAACGGTACCCCACAAAGCGTACGGTATGTTGGTGAAAGTTTGGCCGACAAAGGTTTCACCGTTTACGCTCCTCGTTTACAGGGGCACGGAACAGACGAATTCGAAATGGAAGCGACTCATTATCAAGAGTGGATCCAGAATATCGAGGTTGCATATAGAAAACTAAAGCAAACTTGTACACATATATTCGCAATGGGGCAATCAATGGGTGGCACCCTTGTTCTGGACTTAGCGACAAAATTACCTTGCGAAGGAATCCTTACTATCAATGCAGCACTTGAGGTTCCCGAATATAAAATCTATCGCGACCACTCTGCTCCAAGATTCATTACAGAAGGAGCTCCCGACATCAAAGACAACAATACTTCAGAAATCACCTATGATCGCGTTCCCATAAAAACAATCAATCAATTACTCAAGATTATGGATCATACGAGCCAACAGCTAGAAAACATTAGCTGCCCGGCCCTTCTTTTCCATTCTCCCGAAGACCATGTCGTCCCGGCCCAATGCACTACGAATCAAATATACAATTCCATTATGTCTCACAGCAAGAAGCTAATCTCCCTTGGAAATTCCTATCATGTTGCTTCGCTTGATTATGATAAAGATTTAATCATTGAACATGCTTATCACTTCATCAAGGAGAACAGTAAGGGTGCAACAATCGCTTCATAAGTTTTCTCTCAATATGGTTTACTCCCACTTCTGGCGGGTATATAAAAGTATACTAAAAACAAGGAGGCAACTCATAATGAGCGGATTATCAGATAAGATAAAAGGTACGGTCAATAAAGCAAAAGGTGAAACAAAAGACCAAGTCGGAAACGCGAAGAATGATCCTCACTTACAAACAGAAGGTAAACTAGATAAAATCAAAGGCAATATCCAAGAAGGAATCGGAAAAGTGAAGGACAGATAATATTCTGAAACCACCTTCTCACACACCTGATGGTTACATATTACCCCCTCATATATGGAAAAAGGCTGCAGATTAATCTGCAGCCTTTTTCCTGTATTATCAATTAGCTTGAATTACAACTACACACATATCATCAGGTTGGTCATTTTGCAGATCAGAAGACATGACTAAATCAATTGGAGCATTCTCTTCGCAATCTAACCAACGTGTCGAGACGACCTCTTTGATTTCATCCAGTCCGTCCAATCCTTCTCTATCGATAGCCTCCATCACTCCATCAGTAAATATAAGAATTTGGATTCTATCTTCATAATGAACGACTGTTTTCTCCACCTTCATCTCCGTAAAGAAACCAACCGGGCACGTTCCCTTTGAAAGGGACACTACTTTCCCCTCATCCATTAAAGCAAAACCCGGGGGATGGCCTGCGTTTACATATTCCAAAGTTTTACGTTCAGTATCAATAACCATATATATCGCAGTGAAATAATAGTGAACCTGGTTTTCCTTTTTATTAAGAACACTCATCCAATGATTCATGTCATTTATGACTGCTACCGGATCCGTATGTTTTCGAATGGCATCCCTAAGAACGGAGGAAATAAACATGCAGACAAGAGAAGCCGTTATACCATGCCCCATCATATCAAGCAAGATGATTCCATACCGTTTCTCATCAATGCGGTGCCAGTAGTACATGTCTCCAGCTAACTTATTTGCGGGTAAGTAGGAAGCCTTTATCGTTAAGTGATCACTCACAACAGGCTCACTCAATAGACTACTCTGCACTTGCATCGAAAGATCCAATTCATTCCGTATTTTTTCTTCCTGCATTTTATGCCAGTCTTTTTCATACTTAAGCCTAAGTCCCACTCTAATTCTGGCTAGTAAGTCAATTTTATTAATAGGCTTCATTATGTAATCGATCCCACCAACATCCAATGCTTCAGCCACTTTGTTTGAATCTTCAAGGGCGGTTACAAATATCACTGGTATGTCTTTTAAATGGGGTATGCTTTGAAGCCTTCTACAAGCCTCAATTCCATCAATTTCAGGCATCATAATATCGAGCAGTATAATATCGACAGAAGTCTCAATCGGTTGAGGATTATCCACTTGTAAATAGTCGAACATCTCATGCGCTGACTTTAATGATAGAAAATCCGCATAGCCAGCCCGCTTTAGAATTTTCTCTATAACGAAGAGATTAACCTGGTTATCATCTACGATTAAAATCGTCATTCTTTTATTCCCCTTTTGGCTTATATCGAGCGGCACCTTTTTATCTCTTATAGTCGTGCACTATATATTGCAAGGTTTACCTTAAAAAGCATTCCTAATATATTATATCTTAATTGTGGTGTTTTTAAAAAAGAAGAACATTAGTTTCAGCACATTTACACAGCTAATCCATTAAATATACCCTAATATCAACAACCTAAACTTTAAATTGAAAAAAATAAGATTTATCATCCAAAAAAGGAGTTCGCAGGCAAACGCGAACTCCCTTTTCTTATAGTTTTCTATAGATTCTCTCTCTTGCATCAAAATCCTCATAATCTTCCGAGAAGGAAGAGGTACGAATCGATTCCTTACTTCCTACTGCTAGGAAACCTTCTTTACAGAGGCTATCATAAAATAATTGATTGACGTAAGTTTGCAATTCACCGGTAAAGTAAATCATCACATTTCGACACATGATGATATGGAACTCATTGAACGAACTATCCGTCACGAGATTATGTTGAAAAAACACGATATTCTTCAGCAGGCTCGGATCCAGATAAGCATTTTGATAATCCGTCGTATAATACTCCGAAAATTCCTGTTTACCACCTGCCTGCAGATAATTTTTCGTATAAGACTGCATCCGATTGAGTGGTAAAATTCCTTTTTGAGCATGCTTTAGCACCGTTTCATTCATATCGGTTGCATAAATTTTCGCTTTATCATAGAGTCCTTCTTCCTTAAGAAGAATTGCCATCGAAAAGGCTTCTTCGCCGGTTGAACAGCCTGCATGCCAGATTCGGATTTCAGGAAGTTTCTTGAGAAGCGGAACAATATTCATTCGTAAAGACTTAAAGAAATCAGGGTCCCGAAACATTTCCGTGACATTTATGGAAAAGTCATTCAGAAGTTTCTCAACGAACCCTTTTTCATATAAAACCTTTTCAATCATCCCACTTATTCTACTAATGCGGTCTAGCCTCATTCGGTTTTCGACTCTTCTCTGAATAGAAGATCGCATATATTTACTAAAATCGAAACCAGAGACTGAATAAACGGCTTGCAGAAGCAATTCAATTTCTATATTTTCTCGTTCTTCAACCGTTAAGGTATCCTTCATTCCATTAAAACCTTCCTTACCCCTTACTATTAATTCGTTAACCAAACACGTAAAACTGAAAGCAACTGTTCCAATTTTAATGGTTTACTCACATAATCAGATGCCCCAGCTTTCAGACATTTTTCCCTATCGCCTTTCATCGCTTTTGCAGTGAGTGCAATGATAGGAAGATTATCGAACTCATTTTGTTCACGAATTCTAGTCATCGTTTCATAACCATCCATGCCTGGCATCATGATATCCATTAATATGGCATCTATACTGTTTCCTTTTTCAAGGATTTCCAAACATTCATAGCCATTCTCAGCCGTAAGAATTTCCATGCCTTCATTTTTCAGCGCATTTTTCAAAGCAAAAATATTACGGTGATCATCGTCTACTACCAATACTGATTTACCAAAGAAAGGATTAGCGTTTTTCTGTCCTTCCCCATCCAGTATCACCACATCGGGCTGCTCTTTCTCAACAATGGGAGCCGTTGCTTCAGGGCTAGCCGCTGCTGCCACTTCAGGAGAGGCCGCATTAGCTTCACTCATGTTTTCAAAGCCCTCCGGCATACTTGGAATGAAGAAGGTAAATGTGCTTCCTTCCCCTTCCTGACTATCGACAATAACCCAACCACCTAGTAATTTAGCAAACTCGCGACAGATGGAAAGCCCAAGTCCTGTACCACCGTATTTCCGCATAGTTGCTCCATCACCTTGCTGGAACGCTTCGAATATTAATTTTTGCTTTTCTTTCGAAATTCCAATACCGGTATCCTTCACATTGATTTCAACCCAATTGCTCGCGCCCTTCGTTTGAATCCACTGAGCTACATTTTCTTCGTCCGCTTTTTTAATTTGGACAGTGACTGAACCTTTCTCCGTGAATTTAAAGGCATTGGATAATAAGTTTTTCAGGATTTGTTGGAAACGTTGTTCATCAGTAAAGAAAATATCAGGAACATTCTTATCCTTAGTAACTTTAAAGTCGATATTCTTTTTCTTCGCTACGTGATCGAAGTTTCGATGTAACAACTCCGGTAACTCACTCATGTTCATTTCCTCAAAGACCACTTCAAGTTTACCAACTTCAACTTTTGATAAATCCAAAATATCGTTGATCAATGTTAGTAAATCCTGACCTGATGAGTTAATCACACGAGCAAATTCCTTCTGTTCTTCATTCAATTTACTGTCACTAGTATCCGAGAGCATTTCAGATAAAATCAAAATGCTATTAAGTGGCGTCCGTAATTCATGGGACATATTCGCCATGAACTCGGATTTGTATTTTGAACTAAGTTTTAATTCTTCGGCTTGTTTTTCGAGATTTAGTTTCGCGATTTGAAGCTCTTTCGATTTATCTTCCGTTTCACGGTTTCTCTCTTCTAATTGCTCGTTTATCATACGCAATTCTTCAGCCTGTGTTTGCAGTTCCTCTGATTGAGCCTGCATTTCTTCTGATTGAGATTGCAATTCTTCTGATTGAGCTTGCAGTTCTTCAGTTTGCGCTTGAGATTCTTTCAATAGACGCTCTATTTCCATCCGACCTTCGACATTATTGATCGTGATTCCCAAAGTGTCCAAGACTTGAGTTAAGAAATGTTTCTGCAAGGTAGTGAAGTTCTCCAAACTTGCTAATTCAACCATGGCTACCACTTCGTCTTCAAATATAACCGGGGCAATTACGATACTTCTGGGATTAACTTCGCCTAGTCCAGTTGTAACCAATTGGAAGTCTTCAGGGATGCCATCAATGAATTCCACTTTTCTTTCAAGAGCACATTGGCCAATCAAGCCTTCTCCCATACGGAATTCACGTCTTCCTGCATTCTCTCCATCTCCCGCAAAGCTGGAAATTTTCACAAAACGCATATTCTCCCCTTCGCCACGTCTAATATAAAACGCCCCAAGGGAAGCTCCCATCATCGGTGCAAGTCTCGTGATGAACCTGTCAGCAAGCACTTCCACATCCACAATGCGTTGATACATGGTAGCAATGTCAGCAACCCGGGTTTGAACCCAGTTCTGCCCGCTGATTTTCTCGGTGAAGTCTTTTTCCTTACGATTATAAGTTTCAAGCGATGCTGCCATTTCATTGAATGAACGAGCAATATCACCTATTTCATCATTTGTACGAATAGGAACTCTCGGCACAACCGATAAATTTTTAAAATCAATGTTCTTGATGACTTTTGTAATGGATTGCAAATCTTTTGAAGTGCTGCGTATCATCCAAACGACCGTTACAGAAATAACTAGAATACTAAGAATAACAGCGAAAATTGTAAAATTAATCATATCTTCATAGGTTTGTTTCGCATTATTTAACGTCTCATTCATAACGCTCTCTTGATAATCTTTAAAAGCGCCCATCGTACTGATAACTTTTGTCCGTTTGTCCCGCTGATCATTCATTAACATGGAAAGATCGGTTGAGGGGTTTTTCGATTGTATATTCTGGATGATTTCAGACTCGGTTATAGAGTAAGTAACATATTGCGTTTCAAACTCTTTCAATAATTGTTTTGCCTTCGTTTTATTTAACGTTCCAGATAGTTCAGCTATTTGCTCCTCGATCAAGCTATGGTTCTTTTTGATGATTTCAAGGCTTTCCGCTCTTTGTTCCTTATTGGCCTCGTTGGCCGCAAACAAAATCTCACGGTCAGACTGAGTGAATAACTGGCGAATTTCCATCGCCGCAGAAACTTTATAATACCGGTCTTCTACGATTTCAGTCATGCTGCCCTTAAGATTATTGAGCGTAAACACCATAAAGGAAAGTAGTATAGTCAAAAAAAGCAGGATTAAACCGAATCCCAGCATTTGTTTCCTTTTGAATCCCATTTTGCCAACCGCCTTCTTTCAATATTTATAGTAAGCAAATATTTTAACCACTCGGGTGATAAAAGCTTATTAGTGCATTCAATCTTATTTAACTTGTATATTAATATGCAAAAAGGTTTTAATCTACAGTTCCTAGTTTATCATTCTTATAGTGTAAATAGATACCTTGAGCAACCATTTTCCAAGATTTGAATGGCCATTATTCAAAGATTCCTACCATAGTACTACCTATAAAAAATGATTTTTTCGCGACAATTATTACTGTTGAAGACTTTTTCTTGAAACAGAAAAAAACCGGATGATGCCATCCAGTTTTTCCAATGTATACTTATTTGATTTTCTTTACTTCCACATATAAAACGTGATGACCATCCATCTCTTTTACCGTGAAGTTAAATCCTTCAAATTCAATTTGGTCACCGACGGCAATTTCGAATCTGCCTGTCAGGAACCAACCACCCAAAGTATCTATATCATCTTCAGGTAATTCGATGGCAAGGGTGTCATTCACATCTTCGATCAATGTCTTTGCATCGAAGACATAATGTCCCTCAGCGATTTTTTGGATAAGCGGACGTTCATCTTGGTCAAATTCATCACGAATTTCCCCAACAATTTCTTCGAGGATATCCTCTACCGTAACCAGACCTGCTGTACCGCCATATTCATCAGTCAAAACGGCCATATGAATCCGTTCCTTTTGCATTTTTAAAAGCAAATCATGAATGGGAATCGTTTCAAGAACCCGTATCACCGGTGTGACGAATGTATCAACCGTCAATTCCGAAACATTCTTCTCGGTGATAGTTGCTGTATAAAGACGTTTAATATTGACCATCCCCACAACATTATCCTTATCACCTTCTATGACAGGATAACGGGTATACTGCTCTTCTTGAATTAGCTCCACGACTTCCAGTAAAGGCATCCCTTTTTCAATAACTGTCATCTCCGTGCGCGGTACCATAATCTCATTGGCAATCCGCTCATCAAATTCAAAAATTTGATTTACATATTTATATTCCGACTGGTTAATTTCACCACTTTTATAACTTTCCGATAAAATGATCCGCAACTCTTCCTCCGAATGCGCCATTTCGGATTCAGAAGCAGGTTTCAACCCGAACATGCCTGTAAGGACACGGGCAGAACCATTCAATACCCAGATGAACGGGTATAAGATACGGTAAAAAAGAATCAACGGCTTCGAGAACATTAATGTGACTTCTTCTGCCTTTTGAATCGCCACTGTCTTTGGTGCAAGTTCCCCGATGACAACGTGAAGGAATGTAACCGAAGCAAAAGCAATTATGAAGGAAAGAATGTGACTAACGGATTGCTCTATACCCCATCTATGGAATAAAGGTTCTAGGATGGCTTCTACTGTAGGCTCTCCCAACCAACCCAAACCTAATGCAGTTACGGTTATACCCAGTTGACATGCCGATAGATATTCATCGATATGTGAAGTCACTTTCTTTGCTGCCAGTGCATTTTTATTTCCCTCTTCAATTAATTGATTGATACGGGAACTTCTTACTTTTACGATCGCAAATTCCGAGGCAACGAAAAATGCGGTTAATGCTATCAATACAGCCACTGCTAATAATTTTATAAATATCTCCAATATGTTCGGGTTTACCATTGATTGAATTCCTGGATTTATCATTGGAAAATCAATAGTGTAGTCCCAAGCACCTCCTGTATAAATGGTAATTTGTTTTGTGATTATACGAATTGCACGATGCATGTCGATTCTAACCATTTAGTGAAAAGGCCCTTATTAATAATATGCACCTTGACGAACTAAACTATCGGAATAATTTCAATCAAATTAACAATACTAATAATGATTGAATCAACGTAATGCTTTCATGGGAAATTTGCTTTTTTAGATGAAGTTCATTTTTCCCATCCTTCTCAATTAGGTTGATTACTTCCCTCAATTCCTCATTCAAGCCCGTCATTTTATTTTTCAGTTGAAGTCCTGTCTCATCGATTCCAGACGGAGGCTTCACAGGCGGCTTTAATAGTTCTTTGATATCTTCTAATGAAAGATTGTTTCTTTTATACTCCTCGATCAGGCGCAAACGCTCAAGTTCCTCAAAAGAATAATAACGGTAGTTAGAGGAGGAACGTTCCGCTTTTAGCAGACCCATATTAGTATAGTAATCTACGGTTCGCTTCGTAACATTCGCCATGCTTGCTAACTCGCCAATCTTTAATGTCTCGTTCCCAATACAACCCCTCCCAACCGTCACGTGATGGTTTAAGCAAACTTGTACATTGCGCATCCCGCTCGTGACACCTTTTATTCTACTTTAATCCTACATCATTTCTATTCGCTTGAAAAATATTTATTATCAATTAAATAATAAAAACAAAAGGTACTTAATTTTTACCCTTAATAAATAAACAAAAAACCAACTACTGAAATAATAGTTGGCATCATATATTTTATATACTATCTTTTATTTTTTTGTTTTAGTCGAAAATTGATTGCTAAGTATTTTAGGACCGCACTGGCATAGGGAAGAATGCTTCAATTTCTTTATCGGTGTACCACATGTTGTACAAACCTTTGCTACCATAATACCGTCCTCCTTTTATTATCATATTAACATTATACTACCTTCCTTATAATAATCAATACTAAATTAAAATAATTATAAATAAGGTAAAGTATAATTTTTCTTTCTTCACAAATCCGATTTAAACAGATAAACTAATATAAAACTCATCAGAAAGGTTGGTTTTTGAATTTGTCAGATAAAATTCGTTCCATCCCTCGCCCTCTTGTCAGAACAAATCAATGGTTCATATTTTTAAGCGTGGTAACTGCTTTATCTACCAGACAAGCATGGATATTATCCGTTCCTTTAGTAGTAGGTCTATTAGGTCTGCTATTTAATTTTAATCCTGTCATGCGCATCGCAAAGCTTTTTCTAAAAAAAGAACTTTCTGCCTATATTCCCGAAGACCATGCACAGCAACAGTTTAACCAGTTGATTGCCGTTGTTTGCCTAGGATTCGGTTTAATCTCTTTTTTACTGGATTGGAACGTTGCCGGCTATATATTTACTGTGATGGTCGGCTTGGCTTCCTTCATTGCCATCCTTGGATTTTGCATAGGTTGCTTTATCCTTTATCAGTGGAAGCAGTACAACTATCGCCGTTCTCTTCATTAAAAATCAGGACTGACATAATCAATGTCAGTCCTTTTTTTTATGCAACTGCAGAATTATTTTTTTTAATCCAAATACCAGCCATGATAACCAGCAACAACAATACAGTTTGAGGCACGATCGTTTCGACTGTCGGATAAAGGCCGATCCATTCAATGAACGGGAACGTGTGAAGTGTGTGCGTCTTAATCACTTGAGAAACTTGTAGTGCATGGATGGATACGCCAAGAATCTTGAATGCCAATGCATAGATGAAGATCGTCGCCACTTTAAAAAAGACTGTCATCGGCAGCTTAACGCTGTATCGAAGCATGATGAAACCAATGACCAACAATATCAAACAGGCAATCAATATTCCGGTCAATAGCTGTTTTAGTTCCATATATGGAGCCATTCCGGCATAAAAGATAATCGTCTCCGCTCCTTCTCGGAATATGGATAGGAAGCTGATTAAAGCGAAAGAAAAGATACTGCCTGTTGCAATGGCATGATCCATCTGCTTGCCGATATAACGGTTCCATGCATGGATGTTCGATTTACTATGAAGCCACATTCCGATGGTCAGCATCATTAGCACTGCGATTATGCCCGTGACTCCTTCAATATACTCCCGGCTTGAGGCAGCGGTAATCTGGGAAAATACAATATTGATAATAACGGCAAGGATTGCACTTGCTGCCAAGCCCGCCCCGACGCCAGACCAAATCCATTTTTGTTTGTCTGCCTGTCCAATTTTCTTTAGGAAGGACAACAGCGTTGCCACGATAAGGAGAGCTTCCAACCCTTCACGTAAAAGAATCAAGGCCGCATCCCATGTCGTATAGCTCGTATCATCAATTAAAGGAAGTAGTCGTGCATGTAAATCCGAAACGATTTCTTTTGCTTCCTTCGCTTCTATCTTCTTCGATTGCAGTAAGCTAATGGCAGTTGGCACCTTAGTCTCCATATCACTGTAAAGCTTACTGTCCCTCGTAGAAACTTCTCCTTCGACATTTGGCCAAATCATTAATACTTCATTCAACTGGTCAATTGCCGAATTGATATCATTTCCTTCTATATCCTTAACACTACTTTGTAGAAGGTCTGTTACATCACTCAACGTATAAGTCTGCTGGTCTTCTTTTTCTACCTTGCCTTCCAAAAAGCCTTGAATTAGCCCTTTCAATTCATCAAGATTAGTTCGAGCCTTTTCTGGATCTGGAGGATCCTGCGTGATGGCTATTCGAACAAAGGCCATATAGGTTTCCATCTTACCGTATGAAGCAACACTTTCCTCCCGTACTACAAGTTCCGCATTATTCCATTGATTGAGGAGGTTTTGATATTGACTTTTAGCTTTGCTAAAGTCCTCTTCGCTGATCGTAGCCTCTAAATCATCGATTAATGGAAGTAGCGCTTCTAGACGATCTTTATAATCGGTTTTATCAACCGGGTTTTCTGCCGTATCATACTGAACAAGGGCACTTGATAAAGCGGATAACTTCTTTTTTATTTCTCCTGCTTCTTCTTGATTATTCACGGCGTTTTTCAAAGACAGTAAAGAATCGTCCACTTTTTTGGCATCCTCACTGTCCGTTTTTATCACATTCCAGTCCTTTTCAAAAAGAGAGAGATTACTAGAAACCGATTCAAGATCTCCAGACTTCACTTTCATTAAGCTGTCTCCAATATATACGAAAAGCTGATCGTGATTTTCACCGGCTGAAACAACAGGTATAGCAGATGTTAAAAACATGAAACTAGTTAATAAAACGAACAACCCCGTTCTCCATTTAAAAACAGACATGACAAACTCCCCTTTTATGATAAAAACCGCCAACCCGGATTCCCATCCATGCTGGCGATTTTATGGTCTCTCATTTTACAAAATTCATCCGAAAAGGGACTCCCCGATATAGCCACCTTTTTTTACACCCGGCAAGCAAGCAAATATAGCGCTCCCCCGGTGGATGATATATTCATTTAACTTATCATTCTTTGAAAGACGTTCTTGTATCGGGATAAATTGTTTACTGGGGCTTCTTTGGAAGCAAATAAACAGAAGCCCCGCATTGAAGCTTCCAGTCTTAGGATCCATGCCATCAGCATATGAATAAGGACGTCGCAGAATCTTAGCTGTTCCATCACCACGGGATAGGATCATATGGGAGTTTTCAGGAATGATCCGATTTCCGTTTTCATCCTTAGCATGTTCATCAACCGTATCAAATTCATTCTTCATCCCTAATGGGGCACCGCTGTCACGATGACGGCCAAATGTATTTTCCTGCTCTTTCAACGTGGTCCGATCCCACACTTCAATGTACATTTGAATTCGGCGGACGACCATATAGCTGCCGCCTGCAAGCCAAGAAGGGCCATCCCCCGGCTTTACCCAGACATGGTTCATGTCACTGCTTTTCTTCGGGTCTGGATTCACGGTTCCATCTTTAAAACCGAACAAATTACGAGGAGTCGTTTTTTGAGAATCAGCCTTCTTCGTACGTTGAAAACCTGTTTGAGCCCAATGGATAATCGTCTTCCCTCTACCGATCCTCACCAGATTCCGAACGGCATGAAACGCAACCTGAAGATCGTCTGCGCAGGCTTGAATGCAAATGTCCCCTCCACTCCATGATTCTTCTAAGGCATCTAAAGAAAATGAAGGAAGGTCTTTCAATTCGGCAGGTTGTTTAGACTTCAAGCCAAAGCGGTCTTTGCCATTCTTCGTAAATAGACTAGGACCTACTCCAAAGGTAATCGTCAAGTTAGAGGGGGATAATTCTTCTACCTCCCCTGTATCTTTTGGTGGCATGCTCCTGTTGGAGGAAGTTTCGCCTACCGATTTGCCAGAAGTCATCTGGGCTGCCGCTTCTGTCCAATCTTTAAATAATTGAATTAAGTCTGACCTTTTTTCAGTTGTCACTTCTAACGAAGCAAAATAGAGATTATCCTGAGCTTCTGTAGTGATTCCCGCTTGATGAGGCCCATAGAAAGGGACAGTGTCATTCGTTTGTCCCTTTGCCTTGGAATCAGACAGAGATAACATTCCACCGAGACCCGAAGCACCGATTACGACTCCAACCCCTCCGATACCGGCTGTTTTCAACATATCACGACGGCTTACTTTTTTAGAAAAAAGTGAACTTTCGTCAGTCGATGGTTTCTCCTTCAATTAAGATTCCTCCATTACTATCCCTATTTGAGAGAGTGGTTCAGCTAATGCGTCAATGGCTTGGCTTAATGATTTCACCTCGGATTTTTTTAAATCGGTATAAGAAATGTATCCTTCGCCTGCTTCATGTTTCTCAAGCAAGGCATATACATCTGCGAAACGCTGATTGATTTCTGCCGTAAGCTTCTCATCTTTTTCCTTGAGGGCCGGAGTCAAAAGTTCGTATATTTTTTCAGCACCTTCGACATTTGCCACGAAATCGTACAAATCTGTATGCGAATAGCGATCTTCCTCTCCAGTCACCTTGGATGTAGACACTTCATTAAGTAAGTCGACTGCCCCAGTAATCAACACATCCGGAGTCACCTCTACGGTTTCTACTTTAGCACGCAACAGATTGACATCTTTCATTAATTGCTCTGCATACTCTTCATAACCCTTTGTTGTGTTCTCTTTCCATAAACCCATTTCAATTCGGTGATATCCTCCCCACTCTTCATCCTTGACATCACCTTTTCGTGCATCTATTTTAGGGTCGAGATCACCAAAAATTTCAGCAATGGGTTCAGCACGCTCATAATGCATGCGAGCCGGTGCATATAACTGCTTCGCTTTTTCAATATCGCCTGACGTTACTGCCGTCGTGAATTCTTCCGTTTCTTTTACAAATTCCTCTATCTCACCAATCGCAAATTCCCGATAGTCGTTAGATACACCATCCAGTGCATTCGCACTTGTCTCCTTAGCATCCACCTCTGCAGGCTTAGTCTCTTCATTCTTCTCCGAACACCCAAATAACAGGCTGGTAGATAATAAAACTGCTAAGGTTGCTTTCGTTTTCATATTCTAACTCTCCCCTGAAAATATATAATGATTTCTAGATTCATATTAGCAATAATGATAATCATTATCAATATATATTTTCTTCAAAAATACATTTAAGTTCCTCAAGGAAAACCTCTGTTAAACCCCCGGTTTCACGGCTTATGGCAACAATACCTTACTTATTTTAAGGACCCTCTTCATTTATTCATTCATTAATACCTCATTTTCTTTTTCCATGATTCTGTTAAGATCTTCAACAAATTGAAGGATAACGGTAAGCTCACTTTCATTATAGGAAATGCATAGATCTTTTGTAGCGACAGAAAGTGCACGATAATGCGCTTTGATTTGTTCTTGCCGTTCCATAATCGGGACAATCTTCACGCGTCTTCCATCTATATGATCTCTTTCCCTTTTTACATAGCCTGACTTTTCAAGGCGGTCGATTAGCGCCGTAACCGAACCTGTGCTCAACCCTGTCATTTTCGCTAGCTCACCAGCTGTAATCGGGCCGGTTTCATTCAGTATTTCAGCAGTCTTTAGATCTGTGTGAGCAACCCCTATTTTTTGGGCCATATTTTGTTGGAATAAAACAGACCTCATTCCGTATCTTTTGAGGCTTTGCGTTAAACTCTCTAAAAGGTCTGCATTCAACCCATGATGACTTGACATAAAATGTCTCCCCTCTTACACTTGAATTTATCTTGATAATCAAGATAAATAGCTTATTTTTATCTTAATGATTATCGTTCATTCATGCAAAAGATTAAATGAATTGTTTCATAGAAAAGGAGGAAAAATACTTTGGAAAAACAACAAAGGAACCAGAAATTCATTGTTGCCGGGCTATTATTGGGAATCCTGATGTCAGCAATGGATAATACGATTGTTGCAACCGCCATGGGAACGATCGTTTCCGACTTAGGTGGATTTGACAAGTTCGTCTGGGTTACATCGGCCTACATGGTCGCCACGATGGCAAGTATGCCGATTTTCGGTAAGCTTTCCGATATGTATGGCCGGAAGCGATTTTTCATTTTTGGGCTTGTCGTCTTTTTAATTGGGTCTGCACTATGCGGCATGGCACAAAGCATCATTCAGTTAAGCATTTTCCGGGCCATTCAAGGGATTGGTGGCGGTGCCTTGATGCCAATTGCCTTTACGATTGTCTTTGACATCTTCCCACCTGAAAAACGCGGGAAATTGACTGGTCTATTCGGGGCTGTATTTGGGGCTTCAAGCGTATTAGGTCCTCTATTGGGGGCTTATATTACGGAGTATGCTAGCTGGCATTGGATCTTCTATGTTAATGTTCCAATTGGCTTCATTTCCTTATTCCTCATCCTTCGTTATTACAAAGAAAAAGCTAACACACAGAAACAAAAAATTGATTATGCCGGGGCAGCCACACTCGTCATCGCTGTCGTCAGTTTAATGTTCGCGCTTGAGTTGGGTGGAGAGTATGGTTGGTCTTCTTCTCCTATCCTTGCTTTGTTTGCAAGCTTTATCGTGTTTTTCGTTTCTTTTTTCTTTTTCGAAAGGAGAGCCAAAGACCCGATCATCTCGTTGTGGCTATTTAAAAGGCGGTTATTTGCAACCTCTCAGATATTGGCGATACTATATGGCGGAACCTTTATTATTTTGACCGTATATATCCCGATCTTCGTGCAGGCGGTATATGGCGGTTCAGCTACAAATGCCGGTCTCATCCTCACTCCGATGATGTTGGGATCTGTTGTGGGGAGTGCAATCGGCGGAATATTCAATTCCAAAACCAGTTTCCGAAATTTAATGGCGATTTCCGTCGTTTGTTATTTTGCAGGAATGCTATTATTGGGAACGTTAACTCCTGAAACCAGTAGGACGCTCCTTACTTTGTATATGATCCTGACAGGGTTCGGTATGGGCTTTTCTTTCTCCCTTCTTCCAATCGCGTCCATTCACAATTTGGAGCCAAGGTATCGGGGATCAGCGAATTCGACCAATTCATTCCTCCGCTCTTTCGGGATGACGCTGGGTGTCACGATTTATGGAGCAATACAGAATAATGCGTTCACTAGTAAGATGGCAGATGCCTTCAAAGGAATGCAAGGTGGACCGGATACCTCTGTCCTTACTGAAGATCCGCGTCAGCTATTTCAATCAGATGCGCGTGCCCAAATTCCAGATATGATCCTGGATAAAATCGTGTATGCGATGTCTGATTCCATTGCCTTGATCTTCACTTTGGCTCTGATTCCCATCGCCCTGGCAGCTATCGTTGTTTTCTTTATGGGGAAAGCGAGAGTTGAAACAGCAACACAGGAAAAATCCTCACACTAAAAGAAAAGCGCTGGAATTCCAGCGCTTTTTAAAGTTTTCATTAAGGAAAATCGGGTATCCTTTTAATAAAATGCCTTTCTTATGGAAAGAAAAATTTAGTTTGCCCAAAAACAATTATGCCACTAAAATGAAAAGTAACACATTAACCTATCGAGGTGAAAATTTTGAGGATCGTCTGTTTTGGAGATAGTCTAACTAGAGGTATCTCTTATGTTAAAGGCCGGCTTCGTATTATAAAAGAAAATTACCCTAGTTCATTAGCGAAGTTGACAGAGTCACTGCCATTCGTTGAAGTTCTGAATAAAGGGGTCTTTAATGACAATTCAGACTTGCTAGTCAGTCGGTTTCAGAAAGACGTCATGTCAGAAAATCCGGATATCGTTTTAATCGAGGTGGGTGGTAATGATTGTAACTTCCATTGGGAGGAAGTCGCGAAGAATCCCGAAGGAAACCATGAACCTATTGTTCCGATTGAACGGTACCTTGAGAATATCACTCAACTTGTCAAACAAGTACAAGACAAGCATGTCACACCCTTTCTTTTAACTCTTCCACCACTTGACCCTTCCAGATATTATCGGTCCATTGCTGATCGTTTCGGACCGTCCATCGGACATTTTGTCTCTCAAGTCGGTGGGATTGAACATTGGCATGGCATGTATAACCGTCAGTTAAAAAAACTTGCCGAAGAATTGAAGGTTCCCTTAATTGATGTACGTTCCTATATAAAATCTGCCGGAGATTTGAACCATTTGATTAGTGACGATGGCATTCATCTTACGTCTGAGGGATATCAGCATATGAGTAGGGCCATATTCAGTGATTTGCAAAAGCATTTAACAAACAAGACACTATCACAAACTTAAACGAGAAAGAGGGTAAAGCATATGGCTTTGCCCTCTTTTCATTATAAACTTTTCACTTCCACGTTTTCAGGAAGTTTGAAAGGATTCTCGGAATTGATTCGATCATAAAACATCATTCCATTCAAATGGTCGAGTTCATGTTGAAAGACTATGGCAGCAAAACCTTTCAACCGCATTTCCACTTTCTCTCCATTGCTATCCAACGCTTTAATTTTCACCCGTTCATAACGTGGCACATATCCCTTAATGTCACGGTCGACAGAAAGACAGCCTTCACTTTGAGGTAAATAAATCATGCTTGCCGAATGGCTGACAATCTTCGGGTTCACTAAAGCATATTCGTATACCCTTCCTGTTTCATCAGGAAAATACATAACGAACATTCGTTTATTCAGACCAATTTGATTGGCTGACAAGCCTACGCCTTCACGCAGATTGTATTTCTTTTGAAGTTTAGGGTCCTGGCTGTTCTTTAAATATTGCATCATGCATTCTAAGGTTTCTCGATCTTCATCTGATATGGGCAGGTTAACTTCATCGGTTACCTGACGTAGAATTGGATCTCCTTCTCGAACAATATCCTTCATCGTAATCGTATAGTCTCTCATAAATTTAGTCATAAAAGTTCAACTCATCTACCTTTTTATTTTTTCATCACTTAGACCACTTCACTTTAGCATTTCATTTTTAAAAAGTCTATCCTGCAGGTTAACAGTTGATTGTCTACTACCCGACTCTTTCCTTATAAAAACCCAGCAACTATCATCCAAACTAATTCATTCCATTAATTACCTTTATTTTTAGGGAATTATACCTATGGATTACGCGTTTAAAAATTTTATACTGAATATATATTCTTAAAGGAGATGAAATATTGAGATCGAACTCTAAATTGGTTTCGAAGTTGCTGCCGTTCTTAACGGCTTTCATTGTGATAATTGGTGTTATATCTTGGTATGTGGTAACTCAGTCAAAAGACATGGTCATTCCCTTCTCTTCCATTGAAAAAACGATACAGGCCCAAAAAGGTGCCCTTGTCTCGATTGAAGAAAAGAGAAATGGAACGCTTCATATCATCACTCCAGAAGGAAAGTATGTATCCAACGTCCCTCCCAACAGCCAAATGCTCAATAAGCTAGTCGAAACTTATAATGTTCGCTATTCATTTTCATCTACAAATAAGACTGCATTATGGATTTTAGGCGGATTGCTGGCGGCACTAGTCACAACCGCAATTATTATACAGAAGAAAACGAAAAACGGTTTACGTATAGGAAGTAAAAAACAAAGCATTTCTGCTCCTAGAGCCCTTCCTGAAATAACCTTATCCGATATAGGTGGTTTGCAGCCCGAAATCAAACAAGAAATCCTGCAAACCCTCACAACTCTTAAAGAACCGGAGCGTTCAGCCAAAATTGGGATTCAACCTCCTCAAGGCATATTGCTTTACGGCCCTCCAGGGACCGGGAAAACATTGTTAGCACAGGCCATTGCAAAAGAATTGGGAGCTAACTTCTTTTCGACAAGCGGGTCGGCCTTCAATGAAATGTTCGTCGGAGTCGGTGCAGCCCGTGTACGCAGCCTTTTCCAAAATGCCCGAAAACAGGCACCTGCTGTCATTTTCATCGACGAAGTGGATGCTTTGGCGGGTAAACGGAAGGCCCAAGGCGGAGAAGAAGCCGAAAAAACGTTGACGGAACTTCTAGTCCAATTAGATGGGGGCCATTCAAACGAAGGAATTTTATTCGTGGCTGCCACAAACAGGAAAGACATGCTTGATGAGGCATTTCTTCGTCCAGGCAGGATTGATTTCTCCTTCCAAGTGCCGCTCCCTGATACAAAGGGAAGAAAAGAGATTATTGAAATCCATACAAAAGGAAAGAAACTCGCGGCTGATGTCCTTGCTTCCTTGGATGAAATAGCTGAAAGTACATCGGGATTTTCCGGGGCGGACATACGATCACTGTTTGAGACAGCTTCCCGTCATGCCCTACGAAACGAACAGGAAATGATTCGTAAAGAAGACCTTGATTACGCCATTGACCGGACCGTTCTTGGAGCCACTTCACGTACGTTGAACGACCTGGATACAAAACGTCGAGTGGCTATCCATGAAAGTGGACATGCTCTGATTGCTGCTCTTACTAAACCGGGTTCTGTCCGGAAAGCGACCATCATTCCCCGCGGGGAAGCCCTCGGATATGTGGCTCCGATACCGAAAGAACTCCATCTGGCTACGGCTAGTGAATTGTTGGATCAAGTTAAAATGATAGTCGCTGGCGGTGTTGCTGAAAGAATGTACTTAGGTGAGCACAGCATTGGCGTAGGTGGCGATGTTCAACAGGCCAAGCATCTACTTGAACAGATGGTAGATACGGGCATGATGCAAGACGGCTTCACCTTAACTTTCAATAAAGGGGAGAAAGAACAAAAAATGCAAGCCCTTTTCACCCAGGCAATCCAGGAAACAGAAAAATTAATCGATTTAAACCGACCACAATATGAGGAACTTGTAGAGGCCCTGCTGAAAAAAGAAACCATTGACGGCACGGAAGTTCAAAATATCGTGGATGCTCACGAGGCAAAGGTTCTTTCGTTTTCCTAATGACTTTTTGAAAAACATAGCAAAAGAACCCATGTTGAACTAACTGTTCAACATGGGTTCTTTGTTTGTTCTGCCTTTTTGACTACATGCCATCGAACAGTATATGTTCGACGCATTTCGTGGCTTATAAGCACGATGACATACTTCACAGTTTCTTATTGGATATTTTATATAGGCCTTCCCTTTGCACATTTGAGAGCAATACTTAGCATTTACATTATAGCTCTTGAAATTCTTGTCGCAAACTTGGCAGATATATTGAGCCAATCCCATCCCTCCTTAACACAAACAACAAAAAGATATTTCTTCATTAGTCAATCTTCCGGTATCCATTTATTAATGGCCCTAATTTCAAACGCTTCGTGAAGTTATGTTTATTTTGCACAAAACTGATTGATATCGCTGCTATAAAAGCAGGGATGGCAAAGCTAAGAAAATTTATATAAATAGGTAACTTCCACTCTATTAATAGCCCACCGATTGTCGGACCTACAATGGCTCCTAACCTTCCTATACCTAAAGCCCACCCCAGCCCTGTCGTTTTTATCTGTGTCGGATAGAACATGGAGATGTAAGCATTGTTTAAGTTTTGCGATCCAATTGTCGCTGCCCCGGCTATCGCAACCAAAACATATAGAATAAGGGACCCTGGTTTAAAACCAAGTAAGACTAAACAGACTGCCCCAATACTGAAGTAAGTGATCAACACTCGTTTTGACCCAATTCGATCCGCAAGCCAACCACCGCATACCGAACCGATGATGGCTCCGATGTTCAAGCAACATAGAAACAGTAAGCTAGAATTCAATTGATACCCCGCTTTAATCATCAATTGGGGCAACCAAGTACCCAATCCATATACCATCAATAATCCCATAAAGCATGCAATCCAGAACATGATGGTAGACCTTCCCCGTTGATTCTCGAAGAGCTTGACGACAGGAACACCCGATGTTGATAGATTCATGATAAATCGGTCTGTATCATGTGGTATATAGGAAGGGTCTAAACGAGCCACTATTTCTTTGGCTTTTTCATGCTCTCCCTTTTCCACATAATAATAAAGGGATTCAGGTAAGTATTTAATTAAAAAGGGAATGGCTACTAACGGAATGGCCCCTATAAAAAACATCCATTCCCAACCTAATTCCGGTATTACTTTCATTCCAAAAAGAGATACCAATATACCACCGATCGAATAACCGCTGAACATGATGCCCACCATCATATTCTTGATTGGCTTAGGAGAATATTCAGAGGTAAGCACGACTAGTAATGGCGGAATGCCCCCCAACCCGAGACCTGCTAGAAAACGGTAGATTGCAAAATCGACCGGTCCTTTCGCTAAACCCGTCAATAAGGTGAACGATCCAAAGAGGGCAACACAAGTAATGATTACTTTCTTCCTCCCCACCTTATCCGCTACGATTCCGCAAACAAGTGAACCTATTAAACCGCCTACCAATGTTAAACTTCCTATAAACCCTAAAATGCTGGGGGCTGTCCCCCACTCTTGGCTCAAGGTTGGAATGACTGCTCCATAAACAACTAAATCATAGCCATCAAAAAGGATAAGGAAAATACACCATAGTAAAACAGATAGATGAAAAGAGTTGAATTTACTCCCTTCAATAACCTGGGCAACATTAATTTGCTTCAATTTTTTATTTCCTCCATATGTAATAGAATCTATAACCAGACTTTGGCCAAATATGCCATCGTTGTTTTCTTTTCATCTAGTTTACGTCGAAACCACTTTTGCCAACGTCTGTCATATTCAGGAATGACAGTTCAAACTCTCGCATAATTCTTGAAAAATGACGCATGTGGGTTCACTTCTAAACTGGTCATCTTTTGCATGATGAGCACAAACAGACAAGAGATATCCACTGTCTACCATATACTGCTTACATATGTAGTCCGTAATCTGTCTATCTGTATGTATATCTGTTATCTGAACGAATCCATCAGTATGTTTTTTCATAGAAAAATCCTTTAATGGTTTGGATAAGCCCTCTCCAACGGCTTTAACATAACTTTCTTTCAAGGTCCAAATATCATAAAATGTAGCAATACCGTCATCCTTAGCATTCAGCAAGTCTTGATACTCTTCTTCAGAAAAAAACCCCTTAGCAAGGGGCAAATCATATGGTCCCATGTACTCTATATCCACTCCCACAGCATCATCATGAACAGCACATACCACGTATTCACCGGAATGAGAGATATTATAGTGAATGGAAGGGTACTCCGACAAAAATGGCTTGCCATAATCATTGGTTTCGATTTTCAGCTCCCTGTCTATCGAACCATATCGTTCTTTCAATGCAAAACGGACTAACAAATCACCTATCAGGGAACGGTATGCGTCATCAATCTTCACGAATCTTTTGATTCGAAGCTGTCTTTCTTTTGAAACGTGAAAGAGTAATTTGTCTATACCCGTACTTTCTCTGCTCTCAGGTAATTTACAATAATATAATTCAATCATTCCCTATACCTCCCTTCATTCTCTTAACCTTCTATTAAATTCTACTTTGGACAAATAAATAGGGGCCGCTGAATAAAATCACAGCAACCCACTATTTTCTTGCATGTCCACCTGGAATTTTTCACTTATTAGCTGTAATCGTTTCTGTCTTGGGAATATCTCTTGTTTTCTGATTTGGCAGTAGGCTCTTAAAATCCTTCTTCTTCAAGCTCAACGAGATGATTAGACCTATCACAAGAAAGACTGCTGAACCAAGGAGAGCAAATTGATAAGACGCTAAATCAATCTGTACCATTCCTTCTGTGCTCTTCTCACTTGTTCCCAAAGCGCCTAAGACACTGGCTAATATGGCTACCCCTACGGCAGACCCTACCCGGTTTTGAACATTGAACAATGTAGTGGCTCTTCCCATTGATGAGGAAGTCACATTCGTGAAAATGGAGGACTGTACAGCAATCACTGCATGCCCTAAACATACGCCGACGCCAAACAATAAGGCTCGCAAAAACCAAGGATTCGCTGTCGGGCCGACGATACTGATCATAGTAAAAATCAAAGCTGTTCCCAGAAGCCCGAGGCAAATGATCTGTTGGCCATTCAACCTCTTGGACGTCCAAGGAATCATCCTCGAAGCAATCATAAGTCCCAGTGCCTCAGGAAAAGTCGCCAATCCGCTTTCCAAAGCCGAGGCATTCATGGCATTTTGGTACATTAACGGGAACACAAAGAGCATTCCCATTAATGCAGCCTGAGATAATAAAGAAATAAGTCCGAGTGATCGAAACAACCTGTCCGACAATAGCCTTAAATTAAGCATTGGTTCCTTCACCCTTAATTCCAACCATACAAACAAACAGACAAGTATGAAACCGATTATGCCCGTATACACAATGACGGGAGAATCCCATCCCTTTGAAGGACCTGTACTCAGTGCATACATCAACATCGACAAACCCAAAGCCGATAAAAGAAAACCTGCCAGGTCAAGCCTGCCGGCCGCTGGCTCTTTATGTTCCTTTAAAAATAGCAAACCGATCAGCAAAGCTACGATTCCAAAAGGGATATTGATATAAAAGGCCCAGCTCCATGATAGCTGTTCCGCAAAAAATCCACCGACAATTGGTCCGATCGCAGGGGCAAAAGCAATGGGTAGGATAAGTGTCCTTGACACTTTCGGCCGTTCTTCCTGAGTAAACGTCCTAAATAAGATCGCCATTCCTACCGGAGTGAGAAGTCCACCTCCTGCACCCTGCAATGCCCGAAATAAGGTCAAGTTCTCAAGGCTAGTCGCAAATCCGCATAGAAGGGAAGCAAGCGTGAAAACACCAAGTGCCAACAGGAAAATCTTCTTCGTTCCAAAGCGGTCTCCAAGCCATCCCGATATTGGGAGAAAGACCGCAAGACTTACTAAATAACCAACATTGATGCCGCTTGTGGCTGAAGGAGCGACATGAAATTCCCGACTGATGTGAGGCAAAACCACATTGACGATCGTGCCGTCCATAGAAACCATGAACATAGCCATTACATAAACGATACACACGACCAATTTAGGGTTTTGATATAGCCGCAATCTCAATTGGTACCTTCAAGACACGAAACACGCTTCAGGCTCTTAGGCTGAAGGTCTGTCCAGTTCGCATTAATGAATTCCAAGCAATTTTTTCTGCTTTCTTCTCCATAAATGGAGGACCAGCCTTCTGGTATGTCCAAAAAGGCGGGCCAAAGGGAATGCTGGCCTTCTTCATTTATCAATACTTTATACGTACCATTTTCATTCTCAAAAGGGTTGGTCATTCGTATCTCCACCTTCTTTAATTAATTGCGTAATTTTTCATTGTCGATAGCTTATTTGCAATCACCTGTCCGATTTCCGCAAGTGGCTCAGGTTGGCACATATCCTTATGACGGCATGCGATATCATGTTGTTCAATCTGTCCCCTTATATAAGGTTTCCATGTATCCGTTGTAAGATTTGGGAACCACTCTGGTATGAGCGTTGATTTAAAGAACAAGACATTACCATTGAAGACTCCAGGTTCATGTTCGCCCATGATCCGAACGGAATTAACGTACGTTTCTTTCAAGTTAAGGATCGTCTCTTCTTCCAAACTAGCTAATGCACTTCCATCTTGGCGCAGGATTTCTATAGCACTAGCATCATCTAAAGGCTTGTCTCCTAAACTATCAGGATCATATCCTCCCAAGGCTAGCAGGGCAATTAAGGCTTCCTCATCTCCAGGGGCTTCGGTCGATGGCAAGAAATGACTTGGGAATGCGTCTAGTATGGCTACAAGTTCTACATCTTCCCCCTCGTTTTGCAAGAGGGTGGCCATGGCGTGCACGACATTTCCGCCCAGTGACCAACCTAGTAAACGGTAAGGTCCTTCTGGCTGGACCGTCCGGATATGTTCGATATAATCCGCTGCCATCTCTATCAATGTTTCCGGATAACGCTCACGCTCGGAAATCCCCCGAGCTTGCAGTCCATATATCGGGTAGTCTGGACCAAGGGCCGTCATTAGCCCGGCGTAGCACCAGCTCAACCCTCCCGCTGGATGTACACAGAACAACGGGAGTTCCTCGCCACTTTTGCGTAGTGGCAACAAGACATCCAACGCACTCTGGCTCGAGCCCATTTCAAGCCTTTCAGCTAGGCCAGCAACTGTCGGTGCCTCGAATAAGTTCCCGATGCTCAATTCAACGCCAAGCGCTTCACGTATTTTACTCATCAGCTGGACGGCAAGCAGGGAATGCCCTCCCAGATCAAAGAATCCATCATCGATTCCAACGTGTGAAAGATCAAGGACTTCCATGAAGAGTTTACAAAGGATTTCTTCTTGAGGCGTCCTTGGTCCACGCCCTGATACGGCTGCACCAAAATCTGGAGCTGGCAATGCCTTTCGATCCAACTTTCCATTCGCTGTCAAAGGTAAATCGGCCATTTCCACAAACGCAGATGGAATCATGTAATCTGGAAGGCTTGACGCAACATACCGACGCAATTCGGCTGAATCAAATACTGTATTTGCCGCTGGCACAGCATAAGCCACCAATCGCTTATCACCGGGCTGATCTTCACGAACGATGACGGCAACTTGTTCTAATTCAGAGCACTGGGCAAGCAAGGCCTCAATCTCTCCAAGTTCAATACGGAAACCACGAATCTTGATTTGATGATCGGCCCGTCCCATATAATCCAATGAGCCATCCGCACGCCACCTGGCTAAATCTCCAGTCCGATACATCCGAGTTCCTGATGGACCAAATGGATTGGCAACAAAACGCTCTGCTGTCAAGCCATGACGCCCAAGATACCCGCGGGCTAAACCTGAACCAGCGACATACATCTCCCCAGTCACTCCTTGCGGTACCGGTTGTAGGTTCGCATCCAGTATATACACTCCAAGATCCGGTATGGCACAGCCTATGAGACTGTTCGCCTTCACGGAAGTGACATCCCTGTTAAGTTCCAGATAGCTTACATGGACGGTCGTTTCTGTAATCCCATACATATTAATTAATCGCGGCGCAGTTTCCGGATGACGGTTATACCAATCCTCCAAGCGGCTTAGTTCAAGTGCCTCCCCACCATAAATCACATAACGCAATGCAAGTTCCTGTCCAAGTTCTGGATGGTTACGATCTGCTTGCATTAACTGATAAAATGCGGATGGCGTCTGATTAAGTACCGTAACCCCTTCCTTTACAAGAAGTTGTAAAAATTCTTCAGGTGATCGGCTGATTGCATGAGGAACAACTACAAGCTTTCCGCCATGAAGAAGCGCGCCCCATATTTCCCAGACCGAGAAATCAAATGCATAAGAGTGGAACATCGTCCAAACATCATCCGAGTTGAAATGATACCAATCTTCTGTCGATCCAAAGAGCCTCGTTACATTCTGATGAGGGATGACGACACCTTTTGGTACACCCGTTGAACCTGATGTATAAATGATATAGGCTGCGTTTAAAGGTGATAAAGGCTGTTTCCGTTCACTATCTAGTGGGTTATCTGTTGAATATTGTGACATTTCCACTAACGTGCTTGGTTCATCTAATACAATTTGTTGGATATCATGCAGATTCGGAAGACTATTTGCCACATCGGAACTTGTAAGGACGAAGCTAGGCTTCGCATCTTGAAGCATGAAAGTCAACCTATCGATTGGATATTCTGGATCTAGAGGCAAATAAGCCGCCCCTGCTTTCAGAACAGCAAGTAACCCAACCACCATCTCCAATGATCTTGGTGTGGCCAATGCTACAAACTGTTCCGCCCCTACCCCTTTAGCCATTAGCATACGGGCAAGCTGGTTTGCCTTATTATTTAGCGCTTTATATGTTAGGGATTCTTGTTCATATACAGCAGCAATTTTATCTGGATACCTGTTCACTTGTTCTTCAAACAACGCGGGTAAACAAGAATGAGGTATTTCTTCTCCATGCTGATTCCAATCAACAAGAATTTCTTGACGTTCACTCGGCGCCAATATTTCTAATCGGCCGATTTTCTGATTCGGCTCCGATACAGCACCTTCTAATACCCGTACAAATCGATTAATCATCAACTCAATTGTTTCAGATTTATATAAATCTGTACTATATTCAAGAAGCCCACTCATACCATCCGGTTTTCCTGTGTCATCATGCAATTCCCTAATCTCAATCGTCATATCAAATTTCGAAGTCCCCACGCTATATAGCTCTAGGTTGGAGTGAACGCTCGGCAGCTCCAGCTTTGGCTCAGGCGTATTCTGCAGGGCAAGCATGATTTGGAATAATGGGTGCCTAGACCGCGAACGTGGTGGATTCAGTTCTTCTACCAATCTTTCAAAAGGCAAATCCTGATGTTCATAAGCATGTAAATCAACGTTTCTTACCCTTTCAAGAAGTTCACGGAAAGTAGGGTTTCCAGAAGTATCCGTGCGCAGCACCAGGGTATTAACAAATAACCCAACTATTTCGCTCAACGCATCGTCACTTCGCCCTGCAATCGGACTTCCAATTGGTATGTCAGTACCCGCACCAAGACGAGTAAACAGGGTGGCAAGTCCCGCCTGCAATACCATGAATAAGCTGACTCCATTTTCACGAGCCACATCAACCAATCTACGATGCAGGACAGGTGAAATGGTAAATTTCATTGTATCTCCCTTATAACTTGGTTCTATTGGGCGAGGGTAATCCATGGGCAACTCCAACTGATCTGGAAGATTGGCTAATGTCTCCTTCCAATAATCAAGCTGCTCCTTCACTAAACTAGCTTCATCGCTCTCTTTACCCAACAGCTCTTCTTGCCAAAGCGCATAATCTGCATATTGTACCGGAAGAGGCAGCAAATTAGGAACCTCTCCAAGAACCCGGGCTTTATAGGCTGCAGTCAAATCTCGGGTAAGAGGTGTAAGGGACCATCCATCGGCTACTATATGATGTAAGAGTAAAACTAAAACGTGCTTATCCGGTTTAACCGAGAAAAGCTGCGCATAAATGGATGGCTCCACTGCAAGATTAAAACTATAACGTGTCGCGACGGCTATCTCCGTATCCAGATCCGATTCATTTATACTAGTTATTAACAATTCAACCCGTGCTTCAGAAGGGTCGATGATGCTTTGATGAGCATTCCCCTCTGTCACTGGAAAAATCGTCCGTAACGTATCATGATGAGCAACGAGGTCATTGATTGCTGCCTCGAGAGCATTCGTATCAAGATCGCCTGATAATTCTATGACCAACGGAATATTATAGGTTGGGCTTGGACCATCAAGACTGTGTAAGAACCATAATCTCTTTTGGGCAAAGGAAAGAGGTATTTTCTCAGGCTTACTCATTTTTTTCACGGGCAATCGCGCACTTTTCCCATTAGAGAGCTGTTTTGCAAGGCCCGCCACGGTCGGTGACTCAAAAATCTTCCCTATGCCCAGTTCCACTCCAAATGTATTACGTATACGGGCCATTAAGGTTGACGCAAGGAGTGAGTGTCCGCCTAAATTAAAGAAACTATCATCAATCCCAACTCTAGATAGACCCAGAACCTCGGCAAACAACTCACTCAAGATTTCTTCTTGTGGTGTTCTTGGTGCCCGATCTGAAATCAGATTGTAGAGATCAGGCACTGGCAAGTCTTTACGATTAAGCTTTCCATTGGGAGTTAGTGGTAACTCTCGCATAACAACGATTGCGGATGGGACCATATAATCGGGTAGACTACTGCCAACAAACTCGCGAACCTCTCCTGTATCCACTGTTGAATCCATTGAAGGAACAATATATGCCACAATTCGTTGATCTCCGGGGCTATCTTCACGAACAATCACGGCTGCCTGTTCAACCTCGGGATGTTGAGCGAGCTTCGCTTCAATTTCGCCAAGCTCAATTCGGAAACCACGTATTTTAATTTGATGGTCAGTGCGACTAATATAATCCAGTGAACCATCCGCTCTCCAACGAACCAAATCACCTGTACGGTACATCCGGCTGCCCTTAGGACCATTCGGGTTGGCCACAAAACGCTCTGCTGTTAAATCCGGGCGACCTAGATACCCCCGGGCTAGTCCTTTCCCTGCAATATATAATTCGCCAACGACTCCGGGAGGGACTGGTTGCAAACCCGCGTCAAGCACGAATAGCTGCGTATTCCATAGCGGTGAACCGATGGATGGCATGCCCGTCTGGTCAGAATCAAGCAATTTTGATGTCGACCAAATCGTCGTTTCCGTAGGACCATATAAGTTTGTCACTTCACACCCTAATTCCTTTAATGCAGTAGCTAAACTAATGGAAAGAGCCTCCCCACCAACAAGCACCTTGAGACCCTTGATCACGTCTGGATAATTGGTTACCATTGCATGCCAAAGCGTTGGTGTCGCTTGCATGATGGTAATGTCATGCTCGGTAATTATGTCTGCCAAAGCCTTAGGTTCTTGAATCTTCTCCTTGGCAGCCACGACACAGCTTGCTCCATTAAGAAGTGGCAGGTACATTTCTAAACCGGATATATCAAAAGCGATGGTAGTAACCGCCAGAAGCCTATCTTCTTGGTTCAAGGAAAACTGACTTTGCATGGAGGAAAGGAAGTTAATCAAGCTTTCCGATTGAATGACGACACCTTTTGGATTCCCTGTTGATCCAGATGTATAAATCATATACGCAGGGTTAAGCGGTGACATGAATCCATTCCTTAGTGTGTCATCCAAATTCCCATCGGGATATTTCCCTGATGCAAGAGCTTTCTCTTTCTCTTCCAATATGATGAGATCCGTTTCGCTAACACTTGGTAATTGTGAAGAAATTTCCCGGTTTGTTATAAGACAAATAGGCTTCGCGTCCTTCAGTATGTATTCAATGCGATCGATTGGATAATCCGGATCGATCGGTAGATATGCGGCCCCTGTCTTTAATATGCCCAACATGACCACCACCATATTAGCCGAGCGTGGTAGGGCAATCGCCACGAATTTTTCCGGTCCTAAATCTTTTTCCAATAGAAGATGGGCCAGTCGATTGGCGCGCTTATTCAGTTCGTCATAACTAAGGACATTCTTTTCATCGACCAAGGCTGTTAGATAAGGGCTTTGCGCTACTTGTTTTTCGAACAATCCTGGCAAGTTGGCAGGCGGGATTTCCTCGGCAGTTTGATTCCACTGATGCATGACCCTCTCACGTTCTTCTGGTAAAAGCACTTCAAGTTCCCCAATCATGTGGACCTCTTCTGCAGTGGCCACCTTCTCGAGCAACCTTAAGAAGCGCGTATGATGAATGCCTAACTCCTCCATACCATAGACTTCAGGGTTTGCATCCAAATCGATCCGTAGTCCATTTCCATCAGACTTGTCGTAAATATTTATCGATATGTCGTCGACGGGTCCTGTAGCCAGTTTATGGGTAATCCCATGATTACCCGCAAAGTCCAGTCCATAATCAAAAGGCATGACATTGATTTGTGGACCGAACAATCTTTGATTATCACCAAGGAGCTTAAGGTCACGACGAAGCTCTTCGTGCCTGTAATTTTGATGGCGACGAATGTTACGCACTTCGCTTGATACTTGCTTCACTAACTCCTTCAACGTCATATCCGGTCGGACGGTTAAACGAAGGGGAAGTAAATTCATCACCATACTCGGAATATTAAGTGAAGCAGATCCTAAACGTCCCATCATCGGTAGGGAGAGGATGACATCTTGCGTTCCCGTCAGACGATGAATATATACAGCGGTAACAGCCATGGCCACTTCATGCCATGTCCCCGAATATTTACGAGCATTTTTTTTGAAAGACTGTGTGGCAAAAGATGATAAATATCCTGTTTGGCTAAGAAAACCGTTAGACGTCCTAGGAGCGCGTTCGGCAAGGCTCATGACTTCCGGTTGATCAGCAAAACGCTCCATCCAAAAATGACGATCCGCTTCGAATTTTTCGGATGCCCTGTATCTAGCATCTTCTTCCAGTAGCTTAACGAATGGACTAAAAGCTACATCTTCATAGGGTCGACCTTCGACAAACGCTGTATACAGTTTCGACACTCGTTGCGATAGTAGTGAAAACCCAAAGGCATCCATGACAATATGATGAATCCGCTGATACCAGAAATACCGTTCTTGTCCGACCTTAAACAAGGCTTGAGAGAATAGTCGGTCCGTCTTTAAATTAATGGGCTGAAGCAGGTCTTCTTTCATCCAATGCAAGGCCTTCTCTTCAGGCTTTTCTTGATCGCTTACGTCCAAGAACTGGAAGGGAATTTCACCCGAATCCCCCATGACTTGATAAGGTCCATTTTGGTCTTCCCCAAAGTGGATGTGTAAACTTTCAGCCTCTCTCACTGCCTTGGTTAAGGCTTCTTCAAACTTACTTATATCGATGTTCCCTTTAATCTCTATGTATTCACCCGTATTATAAATCGGGTTATCCGGTTCCAGTTGCTGTGCAAACCATATACCGGACTGCGCACCCGACAATGCAAAGCGTGTTTGATTCTCCATATTACTCACCTCATCTACCTCCTTCTCAACTAGGATCAAGCTAAAACTTTTTGGGAAGACAGCAGGTTCCACCAATCAGCAATTGTCGGGTTTTCAGCCATTTGCATGAAATTGATTTCTGCCCCTTTTCCTCTTAAAATTTCTACAAGACTCATCATGCGAATGGAGTCCATCCCTCTGTCGACTAAATCCTCGCTATCATCGAGTCCTTCTGAAGGGTCTTCGCCAAGAAGTTCAAAAATCAGCATTCTTAATTCATCTAATGACAAATCCCCCGTTATTTCCTGCGTCGCAACGGCTGATGAATCTTCGCTGACTTGTAATTGATCAAGCAACTGAAGTGTTGAGGTGGTAAACGCACATCGTTCCGCTGCATATTTCAAGGCCATTTTATGCTCTTCCAACGAAAAATCGGCTACCGCATCTGCCACTAGGAATGACTGTATATCTTGCATAAACGCTTCACTTGCGGTTAAAAGGCAACCGATATGCGCATATACACCGCAAATAATAAGTTGGTCACGTCCCTGTTCCTCCATTAATTCCAGAAGATTCGTTCTTTTGAATGCACTGTATCTCCATTTAGTCAGCACGATGTCATCATCAGATGGAGCAACATCACTTACGATTCTTGTTTGATTCGGATCATCATCGAGCCCCGTTCCCCAAAAGTCTGTCAGGAGCGCACGATCCTTGGGATTTTGATCTCCCGGTTGAGCCGTATAAACAACCGGTATGCCTAATTCCACACATCGATTCTTAATGGTTGTTATGTTCTTCAATAGTTCCGGTATCGGTGAATCATTTTTTTGATAAAAATCGATAAAATATTGTTGCATATCATGAATGAGAAGAACCGAACGCTTCGGTTCCGCCTTCCACTCTACTTTATTTTTTGGTAAATCAGACTCAGCTGGCATTGCATATGGTGTGATAGCGGGAATAGCCATCAAATCACTCCTTTTTCCTATAATTTATTTTAATAGTGTTGCTATTTTACGTTCATTTAGCTTGTCAGAAATTATTTGGCGCAGGGCTTTTTTACTTACTTTTCCTAATGGAGTTTTAGGAAAAGCCTCAATAAATTCCACTCGGTCGGGAATTTTAAATGTAGCCAATCCCCTGTCCTTCAAGAACTGTTTAAGTTCTCTAGCTTTAGGGGCTTCCCCCCTAGGAATCACGAATGCACAGGACCGCTCTCCAAGATATTCATCAGGCATCGAGACGATGGCTGCATCATGAACGGCTACATGAGCTAGTAGATGGTTTTCTACTTCCTCCGCCGCAATCTTTTCTCCGCCTCGGTTGATTTGATCCTTATCCCGTCCTTCAACGACCAAATAGCCTTCAGGATTCAAGCTTACCAAGTCACCCGTCCTGTAAAACCCATCTTTAGTGAAGGCCTTCTCGTTATGCTCTGGTGCTTTGTAATAACCGCAAATTGTATAAGGGCCCCTTGTTAATAACGTCCCTACTTCACCAGGTGCAACTTCCTTATCTTCTTCATTAACCACGCGGATTTCATCAAACTCAGACATCGGCCTTCCTTGAGTGTTCACGATAAGCTCTTTTGGATCATCAAGCCTTGTATAATTCACTAGGCCTTCCGCCATGCCGAATACTTGCTGTAGTTTACACTGAAATGCCGGTCCTACTCGACGAGCTGCCTCCGCACTAAACTTTGCTCCTCCAACTTGCAAGACTTGAAGGCTAGATAAATCGTCAGTACGTGTCGAAACAGCATCAAGCCATCTCAAGGCAAGCGGCGGTACGAGTGCAGTAATCGTCGCACCATGCTTTTCAATGAGAGGGAACGCTTCATCAGGGCTTGGACCAGGTGAAAGCACAACACGTCCCCCGCCATACAATGTGCCGAGAATACCAGGTGAACTCATAGTAAAATTATGGGCAATCGGAAGAACAGCGAGATAGATACTATCTTGATTGATCCCGCAAATTTCCGCACTCAGCCGCAAACTGTATATGTAATCATCATGCGTCCTAGGAATCAACTTTGATAATCCGGTACTTCCACCAGATAACTGTAGGAAAGCGACATCACTAGACTGAACGGTCGTATCCGACAATTCGTTAGAATCATCATATAACCCCTCTAAATCTATAAACTCCTCTGCATCTCCTGACACAATTACATTCAACAAGGTATCATTCTTGCTTTGAATGTCTCGGGCAAGTGTCCTGTAGTCAAATCCACTCTGCTTATCTGGAATGATGTAAGCAGTAGCTTCAGTGAACTGACAAAAATACCCGATTTCATTACTGCGATGCGATGGAAGAGCATATACCGGAAGTGCCCCGATCCTGAACAAGGCGAAAATGACGTCAAAAAACTCGATGACATTAGGAAGCTGGATGACAACTCTGTCATTTTTCTTTATTCCAAGCTTTTGTAGGCCGACCGCTAATCGATCTGCTCGACTATCCAGCTCAGCATAAGTCAGGTTTCTTTCCCCGCCGGTAATGGCAATCCGATCACCATGCTTCTCTGCTCGGTCACGTAGCATACCGCCGAAAGTTTCTCCCTTCCAACAGCCTTCTTTTCTATATAAATCAGCCATATCCTTAGGCCACGAAGTAAAACCGTCTAACATATCTTTCCCCTCCATGCCAGTTACTTTGATAAATCCGTATCGATCCCCATTGCGCGAAGCATGGTTTGAAATTTAGCCGACGTTTCGGCCAGTTCCTCTTCCGGTTTGGATTCACCGACCACTCCAGCTCCGGCAAATAAACGAAGCGACTTTTCCTCCACTTCTGCACATCGAATCGTGACGACCCATTCGCCATCACCTGATGCATCACACCATCCAACCATCCCCGTGAAATATCCCCGATCGAAAGGTTCGATTTCCAAGATTGATTCCCTTGCCCGTTCAAACGGCGAACCGCATACGGCAGGAGTCGGATGAAGGGCGATGGCAAGCTCTAAGGAAGTCGTTTCAGGATCTGCAAGTTCCCCCTTCACTTCCGTCGATAGATGCCACATCGTCTCTGTACTTATTACCGACGGGCTTTTGGGGACTTCAATCTTCTTGAAGAATGGACGAAGTGCTTCCGCCACTGCCTCCACTACGACAGCATGTTCATGTAAATCTTTTGAAGACGAAAGCAGTTCCTTCGAACGTCTTTGGTCTTCCACCGGATCGTCACTTCGAGGTCGAGAGCCTGCCAAGGGATTAGCCACCACGTGCAAGCCAGTTCTTGAAACAAGTAATTCAGGGCTCGCCCCGATTAACGTCTTCTTACAAGCACTTGAATCTTCTTTCTTATTCAAGTCAACGGCGAATGTATAACCCTTTGTATTTTGTCCAGCCAAATTATGAAGCAACTGATTGATATTCACTCTTGCCGAGGAAGTAAGATGCAAGGATCTGGCCAACACGATTTTGTCCAGATGGCCATTTGCTATTTGGGTTAGCCCTTTTTCGACGCCTTTTTTATACTGAGCGGGTTCTGGAACGGAATTGGTAACGTATGTGGGAATAGAATCGGTCTCTGGCGTTCTACCAACCCCATATTCTTGGGAAAGTACAGATGTTAGTACTTTTTCAGGCACATGTAGTTGTGCAGCCTTTTTATAATCGAATGGGATCGCCCCCGTGACGATAGGATTGTCATGTCCAAGCTCTTTTGCCCGCTCCAAAGTAGCTACCACCCTGTTAGCAAGATCCTCCATCTGGTCCTCTTTTGCTTCATTTCTTGGGACAGTCATCAACGAACCTTTTCCCAATATGGTTTGGTTCGGGCTTGATAGGAAGAAATCACCTACACGGTAATCATCCAGCATAGGCTTTTCCAATACAGTAGAATTATATGGTTGCTTCGTCATTTGCTTAACCCCTTCGTCATTGAATAGTCTGATATTATCGTTGATATCCGTGCGATTAAACTCCTAGTGTAGCTCCACCATCCACAAGAAGATTACTCATTGTAATGTGATTTGATTGGTCGGATATAAAGAAGAGAATGGCATCCACAATGTTCGAAGGCTCGGCAATTTTTTTCAGTGGGATTCCTACTTTAAATACTTCAGGCGTGCCATCGATTACTGATTTTGCTCCATTATCCCCTTCCCATAAAGACCACTGCATTTCTGTAGCAGTCGAACCAGGAGCAACTATATTACAGCGAATATTATGCTGTGCTAATTCCAGCCCTAAGCACTTAGTAAACATTGTCGCCGCTGCCTTGGATGCTGCATAAGCCGCTAAATTGATTCGTGGAACACTCGCCGCATTTGAACCCACTGTAACGATGGATCCTTTTTTCCGGGATACCATATGTTTACTCACCGAACGGGAGACATTGAAAACACCCGTAGAATTGACGGCAAAAGTCCTTTGCCAATCTTCATCACTATATGACTCGATTAATCCCGGGCTAAGTACCCCAGCTACATTCACCAATATCTCTATCGGTCCAATCTCACGTTCAATGGTATTAACAATGCTATCAATGGCAGAACCATCACTCACATCAGCTGTAAACCCATATACCTCTAAACCCTCAGACTTCAAAGCATCTACATGTTTCTGTAATTTATCAGTTTGGAAATCCACTGCCACTACAACGATGCCGAGCTTTGCTAACGATTGGACCACTGCAGCTCCAATCCCTTGCGCCCCTCCCGTTACAAGTGCAACTTTTCCCTTACATTCCTGAAAGTACATACTTAACTCTCCCTTTCTTGATAAGAGAATTTCATCTAGTGTCATACCGCAATAAATTCTCTGTTCATTATAAAAATTGCGGGAGAGGCCCATTCAGTAAAAGGGCTCCCGCCATATACTTATTTTATAAATATACCTTTGACCAATAATGATAATCATTATCATTTAAATTCTACAGGTAATGTTATACATTTCTACCTTCATGGTCAATGGGTATTCTTTGATTTGCTAAGAAAGACCTATTCCTTAACAGGTCCATTTGCCCTTAATGCGAAACGCAATCCTTTGTTAATCAATGGGGGTAAAACAGAAACATGATTTTCCTCATCGAACTCCTTGAACTTCACACATAACTGTCTTTTTGCTATATTCCTTAAACGATCAGTGAATTCTAATGCGTTTTCATTCATGCCACTTTTGTGTTTCTTTTCGAATTCTCCCACTCCAACAAATAAGGAGATATCCCTATCTTTACTTTCCAACCGCTTCAGGAACTGATTCTCTTCTTCAGAGAACCATTTTTTATTCCAATGAATCGAAGGACTACCTGCAATGTAGGTTTGAAATGCATCAGGGTTCCTGTATAACGTATAGAGGGTAAAGAGCCCACCTAATGAATGACCCAGAATAGTCTGACTATCCCGATTGATAGGAATGGAACTCATAATTTTCGGTTTGAGGTCTTCTTCAATAAAATGCAAAAAATTTTCCGCGCCCCCATGTGCAGGCCACTCTCCACCACCTGGTTTCTTTGGTAATTCTGAATAATCAACGGGTAAGGTGAAGTCATAATAACGGGCATCGGAAAATGGCCCTTCAATCGGATATCCAATACCGACGATTACTGCAGGCACGATCCCCGTCTTCTCAGGCTTCTTCGATTGCAAGCGCATTGCCTCTACGATCGTTCCAAATACCGAATTGGCATCAAGTATATAAATGACTGGATATCCCTCAGCCGGCTCAGGCTCTCTTGGTCGATAGATGAAGATTTGGTACATGCGCCCTTCCATGCTAGATTTCATCAGAAATTGACTCGTCCCTTTCAGAACTACTTCTTTGTCTTCCCTATAGTGATCCGCTACGGATTCCTTGTACTTTTCTTTTTCCATGCTCTTTCATTCCTCCCATTATCTAATCTTCGACTACGCCTTCACTTCTATTAATTTTCTATTTCATAAGCCATTTAGTGATCGTACTAACTTCCCACCAAATGATAATATTTCTCATTTAGTTTATCAACTGTGTTAAAATTTGCAACATATCCTGTTCCTTAATCTCTTTTTCAAAGAAAATTTAGATTATATTTATTTTTTCACAAAAATACTATTGATAATTTCACAAATTACCTATATATTGAATATTGCATGATAATGATAATCGTTATCAATAATTACCTGCACTCATTTACTAGTTTCATAGTTGAAAAGGAAAAAATTTTGACTTCTAGAGAGCATACATAATCTTTGAAACACATTTATCTTTAAATCATTTAGAATAAGGGGAGTCAGAAAATGAAGAAAAAGTTAATGGTACTTGGTATGGCGGCTGTTTTTAGTATTGGGCTTGGAGCTTGTGGCAATGCTGAAAACAGCTCTGGGGATAATTCTGAAAAAAGCAGTGCGACTGAAACGCAAAAACAAAAGACACAAAAGGTAAATTATCTTGGTAAAGAATATACCCTTCCTTCTGAAGTCAAGAAAATAGCAACAGCAAGTTTGGAGTCCATGGAAGATGCCGCTATGTTAGGCATTAAACCAGTGGGAGCTATAACGGTGGGTGGAGAACTTCCAGAATATTTGGCGAAAGATCTTGAAGGTGCACAATCAATTGGTGAGAAAATGCAGCCAAACTATGAAACACTTTTAAGCCTTAAACCAGATGTGATCATGTGGACATCAAAATCCGACGGTACAGTAACAGAAAAAATGGAGAAAGTGGCACCAACATTCCCTTACTCACATATTTCTACTGATTGGGAGGACAACTTACGGTTAATGGCCAAGCTTTCCGGCAAGGATGACAAGGCTGAATCCATCATCTCTCAATACAAAGAAGATGCTGAAAAAGCAAAAGTAGAAATCAGCGAAAACCTTAAGGATAAAAAAGTACTAGTTGTGAGAGTAAGAAACGGCAGTCTATTCCTTTATCCTCAAGATGTATACTTCAACCCAGTTTTATACGCTGATTTAGGATTAACTGTTCCTGAGGAAATTAAACCAGTCAAAGCACAAGAAATGATTGCATTAGAGAAATTTGCTGAGATTAATCCGGACTATATTTTCCTACAATTCTCAGAGAGCGAAAATGCTGAAAAACCAAAAGCTTTAGAAGAGTTGGAAAGTAACTCCATCTGGAAGAGCATTGAAGCTGTTAAAAATGATAAGGTTTTTGTGAACTCTGTTGATCCTCTTGCGCAAGGTGGAACAGCGTGGAGTAAAACGGCATTCTTAAAAGCTGCATCGGAAAATTTAGCTAAATAAGCAGTAAGGTGCGTTGATTGATATGGCAAAAATAAATTCATTACCGATCATAATTCTATGTATCTCACCCGTCATAATTATTCTGACAACCATTTTGTCCATTCTTTATGGTGCAAAAAATATAGACTTTATAACAGTATGGAATGCATTTTTGCATTATGACCCGGAAAATGTTGATCATGCTATTATAATCACTTCGCGATTACCAAGGGTTCTCGGTGCCCTTCTTGTGGGGGCATTTTTAGCCATATCAGGAGCACTCATGCAGGGGATGACAAGAAACTATCTTGCATCCCCTTCAATCATGGGCGTGACGGACGGCTCTGCATTTGTCATTACACTTTGCATGGTGTTCGCTCCAGGCATGTCTTCCTTCCATATGATTCTTTTTTCAATGCTAGGATCCGCCTTAGGCGCCGGCATAGTTTTTGGTTTTGGTTCATTATTACATAATGGCTTATCCCCGGTTCGCCTAGCCATTATCGGGACAGTAATCGGGACGTTCTTGAGTAGTATTTCGGCTGCGATAGCTACCTACTTCCAAATTTCCCAGAATGTTAGTTTTTGGTATAATGCTAGATTACATCAGATTAATCCCGAAATCCTGAAAATCGCCATCCCCATTGGAGCAATAGGCATCATCCTTGCTCTAGTCATTTCCAAGTCCATCACCATTCTATCTCTGGGGGATGAAGTCTCCATAAACTTAGGTCAACGTACAAAGCTTGTCAAGATCGTTTCCCTGCTCTCTATCGTATGCCTAACAGGCATTGCTGTGGCACTTGTAGGGAAGATTGGATTTATCGGACTGATCATCCCACATATCACACGCTTTTTAATTGGAATTGATTATAAATGGATCATTCCCTGTGCGGGTGTAATCGGTGGGATTTTCCTAGCATTATGCGATGTAATCAGTAGGTTCGTTAATTATCCATTCGAAACGCCGATTGGAGTCGTCACCTCCTTGATCGGTATCCCTTTCTTCCTATATTTGATAAGAAAGAAAGGAGGAGAAAAAAGTGTATAATACTTCATCAAAACGGTTGGTCATCACCATGACAGTCGGAATATGTTTAATCATTGTGGCAAGTTATTTAAGTTTAGTAAGTGGTACCTTCGATATGGCCATCATGGATGTTGTTCGGACATTATTCCGAATAAACCCGGTGGCAGACTATGATTTGGTCATTTTTGAGTTCAGGCTCCCCCGCATTGTCATTGCTGGTCTAGTAGGTCTTGCGTTAGGCATTGCAGGGGCTGTCATCCAAGGTGTAACGAGAAATGGATTGGCCGACTCTGGTATTTTAGGAATAAATGCAGGAGCTGGGACCGCCATCGTCATCTTTATGTATTTCTTTCAAGGTACATACATTGGAACAAGTTCGGATTGGCTGTCCATCATGAGTGTTCCGTTGTTTGGATTGATTGGTGGAATGTTGGCTGCCCTCATCATTTTCCTTTTTTCCTGGAAAAATGGGTCCCTTGATACGAGTCGCTTTTTACTGACGGGAATTGCCATCAGCTCAGCATTCGGAGCCCTTTCGTTATACATATCTTTGAAGATGAAATCCTCGGATTTCGAAATGGCTACCGTATGGATTTCCGGCAGTATCTACTCTGCCAATTGGAAATATATCATCGCCATGTTACCCTGGTTAATCATCCTAATCCCCCTCATTATTAAGAAGGCCTATTTATTGGATTTGTTTCAACTGGAACAAACAAGCATAAAGAGCCTTGGGGTTTCCGTAGAAAGAGAAACGTCGATCCTCTTACTCAGCAGCATCGGTTTAGTGAGTGCGTGTGTTTCCGTCTCAGGTAACATCGGATTTATCGGGTTGATGTCTCCACACATCGCCAAACACCTTGTCGGGATCCATCATAAACATGTACTTCCTGTATGTGGTGTAATCGGTGCCTTCTTGGTAATCGTTTCCGACTATATAGCAAAAACGGTATTTGCGCCGGCAGAATTGCCGGTTGGAATCGTCATTTCCATTATCGGAGTTCCCTATTTCCTTTATTTATTGATAAAAGAAAAAAGATAAAAGGAGAGATGTCCCGTGAGCATTCTTGAGATGGAAAATTTGGAAACAAGTTATGAGAAATTCACAGTGTTTAAAGATTTAAATTTGGAAATAAAAGAAGGATTAATCACCACCATCATTGGTCCAAATGGATGTGGTAAATCCACTTTGCTTAAAACAATAGGCCGTATCCTTAAGCAAAAAAAAGGAACCATTTATCTACAGGGGGAGGATTTAAAGGCGATTCACACAAAGCGAATTGCCCAGTTAATGGCCTTGCTTCCTCAAACCCCCGTAGCACCTTCTCAATTGAAAGTGGAAGAGCTTATTTCATACGGCAGATATCCACACCGGAATAATGTAAACAAATTAACAAGAGAAGACAAAGAGAAAATTGAATGGGCCATGGATATTACCAAGACCATCGCTTTTCGTGATAGGGAGATTGCCAACCTCTCCGGAGGACAACGCCAAAAGGTTTGGCTGGCCATGGCCTTAGCACAGGAAACAGGTATTTTATTGTTGGATGAACCCACCACCTACCTTGATATGGCCCATCAGCTAGAAGTGCTTAGCATCGTCGAAAAGTTAAATAGAGAACAAAAACGGACCATCATCATGGTTTTACATGACATCAATCATGCGGCCCGCTTCTCAGATGAAATCATCACCATGAAAAATGGAGAAATTATCAAAATCGGATCTCCATCCAAAACGATTACACCGGAAGTCTTGAAAGAGGTCTTCCAGATTGATGCACGGATCATGATAGATCCCACAAATGGGGCTCCAGTATGTTATGGTTATGATAATATCGTTCAACAAGAAGATAAAGATGTTTATATGGCTAATTAATCATTTGTCAGAATTAATATAAAGGCACGCGTCCGGGTGCCTTTTAGACTTTAGACAAACTCGGGAGAAAAATGTAAACGTGGATTTCCACTACAGGCACTCGCTTTCCGCGGGCGGTCGGGAAGCCCTTTTGTCGACAAACTCAAAGGCACCCATCCGGGTGCCTTTTTCACACATTATTTCTCGTAGCGATCTTGATTCACAAACGGCCACCAATTGGATTTTCCGAACGTTGCAACCATCACCGGGATAAACAGTGGTAATATGATGAACGCATATAGGACCAACCCTACTAATATTAATGTGGCAATCTCAAGAAGTGACAAAACCCCCGCAGGCATCATGGCTGCGAACGTACCTCCGAGAATGACAGCCGCAGAAATAATGACCGTCCCCATTTTTCGCATGGATAGATACATCGCTTCTTTTACAGGTTTATCTTTCCATTCATTAAAGCGATCCATCAAGAAAATGCTGTAATCAATCCCCAGTGCAATCAAGATAACGAATGCGAAGAATGGAACGGCCCACCCGATACCCGCATACCCCAGAATGTTAACGAAAATCAATTCTGTAATGGCTGCCGCCGTGTAATATGTCAAAACAAGTGAAACGATTAAATAGATGGGCATAACCAACGACCTAAACATAAAGAAAAGAACGATTGCAATGCCAGAAAGCATCAACACCACTGTCTTGGAGAAATCAGCCTCCGACATCATGCTTAAATCATGATGGGTGCTTGTAATTCCACCTATAGCAATCTTGGCATTTTCAAGTTTCGTTTCTTTCGTTACATTTTTAACGGCTTCCTCAATCGTATCAATTTGTTCAATTGCTTCATTAGAATATGGATTCGTCTTGAAGATAACATCGAAAGTCATCACTTTGCCATCTTCAGATAGATAGGTATTCAATGATTCCCCAAATTCCTTACTTTCTAATACTTCTTTTGGAATATGCATGCCTGTGACCGTTTTATCCGTTTTAGCAAGGCCAGATAAATAGCCCTGTGCTGAAGATAGACCATCATGAACTTCATTGAGACCATCCGCACTTTGGGTCAGACCACTTTCCAATTCACTGAGCTGACTGCCCATATTGGAAAACCCATTTAATAAATCTTGCTGCCCACTGTTCAAGCTTGTAAGGCCGCCTTCAAACTGGGTAAGATTCTTAATGACTTCACTTTGTCCATTAGCCATTGTCGTTAACCCTTTTTGTAAGGTATCCACACCTGAAATCAACTGCGTTAGACCTTTTCCAAGGGCTTTTTGCCCGTTCACGATTTCTGCCATGCTTTTATTTGCAGTATTCAGCCCCCCAGATACAAGATCGAGGTTCTTATTGAGTTCCGTCAGTCCAGCCGCCATTGGCTCCAAGCCGCTCTGTGTGCCTTGGACCGTTTGCTTGATTGTTTGGTAGTTCACATCTGCCTGAAGTTCCGGATTACTTGCTTCCATTTTTTCAAAAGATGCATTCAACCCCTTAAGGCTTTTCGAGACAGTATTAAGATTCGTTTGGATATCTTTGTATCCACTTTTTAGCTCACTTAACCCAGCTGTGGACTGTTGGTACCCTTCCAAAAGAGTTCCACTGCCTGTAGCCAATTTTTCTAAGTTTGTCTTAACGTCATTCAGTCCTTTTTTTACATCCCCAGTACCCATAGAACCATCGCGGATACCCGCTTCGATACTCGTTAGCGCTGTCTCCACTTGACCGATTCCACTTTTCAATTCATTGGTTCCAGATATCAGGCCACCAATTCCATCCGTTGCCTGTTTTAAGCGTGGTCCGGATTCTGACAGTTCACCGCCTGCCGTCTTTAACCCGTCGCTAATTTCTTTAATCCCATCATTACCTTCCCCAATTCCTTTTTCCAATGTCTTGGCTTGATTGGAGACAAATAAATCCTCTATAGGCTCACCGATTGGACGAGTTACAGAACGGACGACATCGACGTCATCAACCTTCTTGATTTCCTCGCTGATCTTTTCGGCAAGACCGACATAATCTTCTGAATCCATCCGTTCATCATTTTGAATGACAATTTGTGTTGGCATGGATTGACCTGGCCCAAATTCATCGGCAATGATATTGAAGGCCATGATCGAGGGAACGTCATCCCCCGCTTCTTCAAGGGAATTATAAGAAATCTTCCCTTCATACATGATCAAAAAAGGAACACAGACAATCGCCACTGTAAGCAAAGCTAACAACGGACGATTCAAGGAAAAGCTTCCTAGCCTTCCCCATAACTTACTTTCGCTATGCTCAAGTTTCCCTTTTGATGGCCAGAATAGTTTCTTACCAAGGATCGCCATGAAAAATGGAACAATCGTATATAGGGCAAGCATCAAGATAAAGACCCCAATGGCCACCGCAGCGGCTGATTGATATAGCTTAAATGTAGAAAAACCAATGGCAGCAAAGCCTATCATTACGGTCAACCCGCTGAAGAAGACCGTTTTCCCTGCCGTACGATACGTTTCCACAATGGCTTCCGTCAATGATTCCTGTGTCGATAGTTCCTCTTTGAAACGGCTTAACAAGAGTATGCAATAATCGGTCCCTATTCCGAACAAAATCCCAACCAAGAAGATCTGGGTATACGACGAGATTGGAAAATCCCAACGGTCCACTAAAAAGGAAACAATCGATTGGGAGCATAAATAGGTGAAGCCCACCGTGATCAGAGGAATGAGTGGCGTCACGACCGACCGGAAGACTAGGAGTAATACCACCAATATGAAGATAACGGTGATTCCCTCCGTTTTCTTCAATCCTTCCTGAGAATTGGTATTGAGATCTTCATCGATCATCCAGCTGCTCGTGTAATAATGTTCAACATCTATTTGGTTCAATTCCTTATAAAGAGCGTCAATGACTTCTTTTGCCTCACGGTCCCCTTTGTTCATGGCGATTGAGGTCAAGATTGTTGATTGATCTTTCGAAACCAACTGCTCTTTAAGGGATGGTTCCTTAAAATGAGTCAATATTTCCCTGATGCCTAGTTCCGATTTATTCTCTTCTAATTTTTGAATTCCCTTTTCAATCTCTTTCCTTTCCTCGGAAGTCAACTTCTTATCACTATGGAAAACAAGGGCCACCTGCGATTCGTCTTCATCTTGTACTTCTTTTAACAGTTCATTCGCCATTCCGGAAGAATACTCTTTTGGCACATCCAACTGTCCTTTTTCCTTGACGAGCTCGGCCATATTCGGAGCGAGGAACAACAATCCAACTGTAATGACGATCCAGGCCGTAACGACCGCCCATTTACCCTTTATAATCGCCCTCATTTATCTTTCCTCCCCTTTACCGGTCTTCATTTGAATAAATGTCTGCGAAAGTTTTTCATATGTATCCAGAAAACTAACAATCTCTTCATATTTGAAATTTCCCATGATCGTCTCTACTAATATATGAATTTTCCGTTCCGTTTCCTGAAGTAGTGCTTCCCCCTTTTCAGAAAGCTTCAAATGCACGACCCTACGGTCATCAAGGTCACGGGCACGCTCTATCAAGCCTTTCCCTTCAAGTCGGTTAATGCTCGATGTGACCGCGCTTTTATTGACGTAAAAAGCTTCGCTAATTTCGGTCGAGGTACAGTAATGCTGCTGTTCGATAAAACGTAAAGTATAGTACTGTTCGTTAGTCAGTACATCACAAATCTCGTCTTTAATTAAAAGCTCTCCCATCTTATTCACATAGAAGGAAACCTTCATGTATCGATCGATCAAGTCGGTAACATTATTATTCCTCATCCTTTCACCCCCAGAAAAAATAGTTCAATTACTTAACTATTTGCCATCTTACTACGAATTGGATTAAAATGTCAATTATATGACATTTTTGTTATTACTCGTTTAAATCATGAAAAATCAGGGAAATAAAACCGTAAGAACATACTAACCATCTTAAAGGAGGAAGTATTTAATGAATCAATCAACTAAACAAACTGACTCTAATAGCAAACTACTAAAAGGGATTATTATCGGAGGAATTGTAGGAGGAGCTTTAACTTTATTGGACTCGAATACAAGGAATAAAGTTAAACGTTCAGCAATTTCCTTAAAGGATAATTCCATGAATATGGTGGAACAGGTTAAAGCAAACCCTGGTGAAGTGAAAGAACAAATGGTTTCCGGCGTGAAAGGTGCAACCGATACGATCAAAGAGGCAATCAATGACGTTGAAACCTTATATGAAACCGTTAATGAAGAAGTTGTAGGCAAAGTTTCGGAAGTTAAGGATATTTCCACGAACGCCCTTGATTCAGCGAAAGATGCAACAGGTGAATTAAAAGACATTAGCTCCAAAGTCGTCGTGGCAGGAAAACAATTGAAGGAAACTCCTTCACAATCACTGAATACAGATACAGATAACAATAAAAAAGGCAAAAAAGACAGCGATGAAATGGTTACTAAATCTGAATTATCCAATGACAAATCTATCTCATCTAACTTCTAACACACATTAAAAAGAGCAGAGGACTTCTCCCACTGCTCTTTTTCATTTTAAATATTAAATTGGCTATCGTACAAGCCTTTATAGAACCCTTGGCTCATTATGAGCTCACTGTGTGTGCCTACCTCTATGATTTCACCATTTTTTATGACCAAAATCTTGTCGGCAGTTTCTATAGTCTTCAATCGGTGGGCTATAACGAAACTCGTGCGCCCCTCGGTCAAACGGTTCACCCCTTTTTGGATTTCTATTTCCGTCCTTGTATCAATGCTCGATGTCGCTTCATCCAAAATCAATAAATCCGAATTCGCCAAAATGGCCCTCGCTATTGCCAAAAGTTGCTTTTGCCCTTGGCTTAAATTCATACCGCCTGATGTGACCTGTGTCTGGTACTGATCTGGCAAATGTTTAATGAAGCCATGGGCGGAAGCAATCTTAGCCGCTTCGATAACCTCAGAGTCCGTAGCATCTAAGCGACCATACCGGATATTTTCCAAAATGGTCCCTGAAAAAAGAAAGGTTTCCTGCAGGACAATGCCGATTTTCTTTCGTAAATCACTAACTTTATAGTCTTGTATGTTTCGACCATCAATCTTAATCTGACCTTGATCCACCTCATAAAACCGGGATAGCAAATTAATAATCGTCGTTTTCCCCGACCCAGTCGGACCAACAAGGGCAATGGTCTGCCCTGCTGATGCCGTAAAGTCAATGCCCTTTAGAATCGGTCGACCTTTGGAATAGCCAAAATGGACATCAGTAAATTCTACATCCCCCTTAAAGGCATCGACGGGTATTGCATCTTTTTTATCCAATATATCAGGCGTTTCATCTAAGATTTCAAATACACGTTCGGCTCCTGCAATGGCCGATTGAAAGGTATTCAGTAGACTGGATAGTTGATTGATCGGCCGGAAGAATTGCCGGGAGTACGTGACAAAGGCTGCAATGAGTCCTACCGTAACCGTTCCTTGGACGGCCAACAAAGCACCGACACCGATGACAATAGCCAAGCCGATGTTATTAATGAAATTATTAAGGGGCCCCAAGAATCCGGACACGGTATCAGAAGCCATTGAAGACTGGCGCAGCCTCTCGTTAACAGCTGAAAACTGGCTGAAAACTTTTTCTTCTTTCCCGAATAAAGTAATGACTTCCGTTCCCGAAATGGATTCCTCAATGAATCCATTTAACTCCCCTAAGTCACGCTGCCTTTTTATGAAGTTACTGCTGCTGTACTTGATGATTTTTTTAGTCGTGAGTATCATCAGCGGGACAATCAGTAAGGTCACAACGGCTAAAATGACATTCATGGAGAACATTGCGATTGTCACGCCTGTAATCATTAGCAGTGAATTGAAAATTTGGATGACACTTTGGCTAAGTGCATTGTTCAATTGATCAATATCGTTCGTTACCCGGCTCATCAAGTCTCCATGAACCCGATTATCAAAAAATCGTAAGGAAAGACTGTGGAGTTTATCATATAAGTCTTTACGCAGCGTTCGAATGGTCCGTAACGAAACATTGATCATGATTGCCGTCTGCAGCCAGGTGAACAAAGATGACCCGATATAGACTGCTGCAAGCACACCTAGCATCCTAACCGTACCCGTTATATCTTTTGGAATGATATAAAGGTCAATGATCCTTCCAATCAGATATGGGCCTAATAGACCAAGTAAGGTTGAGAGCACCACGAATAGTATTGATAGGACCATACCAGCCTTCTGCTTCTCTAAATATTTCCATATCCTTTTCACTGTCCTCTTTTTATTTTTTGCTTGAACGACTGGACCACCAAACCCTCTTGGTCCCCGGGCTTTCCCCATCACATCGGATGCTGGAGGTTGATTCATCTGCTTACTCATGAAGGGTCGCCTCCCTTCCGCTTTGCGTCCGGTAAATATCCTGGTAAACGCGACTTTTTGCAAGCAGTTCTTCATGTGTACCTCTCGCTTCAATCATCCCGTCATCCATGACAAGTATCTGATCGGCATCTATGATGGAAGAAATTTTGGAAGAAACGATGAATACAGTCGAATCGGTATATTCCCGCTTCACTGCCTGTAGAATCTTGGCTTCCGATAGAGCATCTACGGCTGATGTGGAATCATCCAAAATCAGGATTTTAGGTTTTCTGATAAAGGCCCTGGCAATGGATAACCTTTGCTTTTGACCACCTGATAAATTGTTTGCACCCTGAGCCAACCTATACGAAAATGCCCCCTCAAAACCATTCACGAAATCAAGAGCTGCCGCTGACCGAGCGGCTGTTTCCATATCAACTAAACCGGCATCCTCTTTTCCATAGCGTAAATTTTCCTCGATGCTTCCAGAAAAGAGAGAGGCCCTTTGCGGAATATATCCAATTTCATCCCTTAGATTTTTTAGAGGGTAATCCTGTAATGAGATGCCGTTAATCGAAATCGTACCAGTATCAGGATCATACAAACGAGGAATCAGCTTAACGAGGGTTGATTTTCCACTGCCCGTTGAACCGATAATCCCTATCTTTTGCCCTCCTCGAGCATGAAAGCTAATATCTTTAATCACATATTCACCATTTTTGCTATAACTGTAATTCACACGTTCAAACTTCACATCCCCTGCCCTTGCCTGAACTGTTGCAGGTTTTGAAGGTTCATTAATATCAATTTCCGTTTCCAATACTTGCTGAATCCGTTCTGCCGAAGGAAAGGAGCGAGTGATCTGCATCAAGGCGTGACTACTCGACATCAATCCGTTCATGATGATATTCAAGTAATTGATGAAAGCTAGTATAACACCAACCTGCATCGTTCCATTTTCAACCCTAATCGCCCCCATCCACATGCCTGCCACTACACCCAAATTGATGACAAATAATAATATGGGCATTAAGGCCATAATCGTTTGTTCGGCCGCTATGTTTCTTTTCGTGAGCGTATCATTAAACCCCTTAAAACTTTCCTTTTCAAATTCCTGGCGATCAAAGGCTTTAATGACTCGGATACCACTCAATGTCTCCTGAAGTTTTGTATTCACATGATCCATCGCTTCCTGTACCCGCTTAAATAATTTACCAGCTTGTGAGGAAAAGTAGATAATGGCGACCATCAATAAAGGAACAGCGACCACTAACACTGGAAACAATTCACGCGCTGTCATCCAGACAATAACGACGCTTCCAATAAACATAAGCGGGCCCCGTACAAATATCCGTAAAGTCATCATCAGAGAATTCTGTACAGATGTAATATCATTGGTCACTATCGTGATCAGCTTTCCTGTTCCAAACGAATCAGTGTTTTTGCTAGAAAAAAGTTCCGTTTTCCAAAAAACATCCCTTCGCACATCCGAAGCAAAATGAACAGCGGCCTTAGTACTATAAACGGTACAACCCAATCCACCTATCAGTCCAATCACTGCAGCTCCCAGCATCAAAAACCCCAGTCTAATGACATACCCATTGTCCTGGTTGGAAATGCCATCATCAATAATATGTTGCATCATAGTGGGCTGCAATAAATCCATCGCTACCTCTATACACATAAGTAGCGGTCCTAAAATTACAAACAGTATATATGGCTTCAGGTATGGTAATAACTTTCTAAAAGACTTCACTAGGCCATCCCCTTCTTTCTAGTTGCCCATCCTTATTGGGGCAATTCCCCTCTCCATTTAAAAGTTTCTCTCGCGCTACTCTTTGGATAATCCATACAGGGAAAATATTCTTGTCCATTTTATGTAAATAAGTCATCCTATCGATTAATTTTAAACCCAAAAATCCTGAAAAACAATGGAATTCCTCCTGAGAGCCACGACCTCTACAAATGATCCCCCTTTAAAATTCCCAATCTAAAATTGGACTCTTAAACAAAAAAATGGTGCAAAATCGTTTATTCAACGAAGTTGCACCATTTTTCCTTATTACATTATTCAGTAGCTTCAAATGTATTGCTTATATCGTAATCTTTCTTCACTTCTTCTAACCAAACCGCGTATTCTTCTTGTAGCTTATTATTTAGAAGCGCTTCTTTAATTTCTTGCTTGTTATCTTCTAAATTCGCCTTTTTAGCTTTCTTTTCACCTGTAACTTTTATGATATGGTATCCATACTCCGTTTTGACAGGATCACTGATTTCATTAACATCCATGTTAAAGGCAACGTCTTCGAATTCCGCTACCATGCTGCCTTTTCCGAAGTATCCTAAGCTTCCGCCTTTTTCTTTCGTTCCTGCATCCGTAGAATATTTAGTCGCAAGCTCAGCAAAGTCTCCTCCAGCAGCAAGTTCTTTTTCTACTTTTTCCGCAGTCTTTTTGTCTTCCACTAAGATATGACTAGCTTCCACTTGTGCTTCTTGAGCAAACGTATCTTTATTTTCTTCAAAATACGCACTGATTTCGTCATCTGTAACAGTGATCCTTGGTTCTACTAATTTTTTCGTATGGAGATATGCCACGATATCTTGTTTAAATTCAGCAAGGGAAGAACCACTCGCTTTCAATTGCTCTTTCAGTTTTTCTTCTCCACCGTAAGACTCTGCTAAAGTATCGATTTCTTTCTGGATTTCTTTATCGGTTACTTTAATGCCCTCTTTATCCGCTTCTAGCTCAACTATTTTATCTGTGATTAATTGATTAACTGTTTCCGCTCCATAATTTTTAACAAGCGTATCATGTAGCTCTGCCTCTTTGATTTTCTCTCCACCCACGCTCGCTACGGTCTTATCAGAAGTAACCACCATCGCGTATATGAGGATGGCAGCGATGATTAATATGGCCGTTGCCCATACATATGCCTTCTTGCTTTTTAATACATTCATATTCTCTCTCCCTTGACTTTTGTTCTTATACTAGCAGGAAATTATTAAGAATACCTTAAGATTCCCCTTCACTTGCTCTTACTAATGCCTTAATGATTATACTAACATAACTTTATCTTCACTGATATTTTAGAGTACCAAAGGAACTCCGCTTATTCCGATGAAAAACTAACCTGATATGAAAATAAGCATGGTCTTAGAAGAAGAAAACTGCTTCTCAAACCATGCTTTTATATAATTATTTACGGTGCATTTTGAATTCTAGATAGAGGTCGTTATATCGGGCTAAGTTTTTCTTTCCGATATTTTCATACACCTCTAATTTATCGGTCATTTCAGGAGATGGATAAAACCGTTCATCCTTCACTACGTCTTCAGGTAAATACTCCAATGCTGCCTTATTTGGAGTAGAGTAGCTTACGTATTCCGTATTCTGTGCAGCTACTTCGGGATCGAGCATGAAATTAATGAACTGGTGGGCCGCATTCACGTTTTTCGTTGTTTTCGGGATGACCATATTATCAAACCATAAGTTCGAACCCTCTTTAGGCACAACATATTCAAGGTCTTCGTTTTCGGCCATGATTTCAGAAGCCACTCCAGACCAGACGATTCCTAGCGCCGCTTCTTGTGTCTCCAGGAGCATACGGCTCTCATCGCCAACAATGGCTTTAATATTGGGAGTGAGGCTATCGAGCTTCGTTTTGGCTTCTTGAAGGTGTTTTTCGTTTGTATCATTCAGGGAATAATTCAACGAATTCAGACCCATGCCCATTATTTCGCGAGCACCATCCGTTAAAAGGATTTGGTTTTTCAGGTCGTGATCCCATAAATCCTCCCAACTTGTTATTTCTTTACCGTCAAGCATCTTGGAATTATACACAACCCCAACAGTGCCCCAGAAATAAGGAACTGAAAACTTATTTTCTGGATCGAAAGGTAAGTCTATAAACCGCTCATCAATATTTTTCAAATTCGGAAGTTTGGAATGATCTAATGGAATCAACAATTTTTCTTCGCGCATTTTATCAATCATATATTCGGATGGCACAGCCACATCATACGTGGTACCACCCTGTTCAATTTTTGTCATCATCGCTTCATTCGAATCGAACGTCTCATAAATAACCTTGATCCCGGTTTCTTCCTCAAAGCGGTCGATTAAATCCGTATCAATATAGTCTCCCCAATTGTATATGGTCAGCGTATCGCTGCTTGTAAACCCTTGCGATGAATTCAACTTCGATGTTGCATACAAAAGCAAGGCAGAGACGATTGAAATGACTAGGAACATCTGGACAATTTTCTTCATCTTTTCCCCCCCATTCCCGTATGCTTGACTCGCTGCGTCACAAAGTAATAGACAACGACCAGTATCAGCGTCACAAAGAATAGCAAGGTCGATAACGCATTAATATTCAATGAAATTCCCCGGCGGGCCAATGAATAGATCTCTACTGATAAAGTTGAGAACCCATTACCCGTCACAAAGAACGTAACCGCAAAATCATCCAGCGAATAAGTCAAGGCCATGAAAAATCCTGCAAAAATACCGGGTGAGATATAAGGTAGAATGACTTTCGTCAATACATTCCAACGGCTCGCTCCTAAATCACGCGCGGCATCAATCAGGGTAGGGCTCATTTCTTGAAGTTTTGGAAGCACCAGTAACACAACAATTGGAATACTAAAAGCAATGTGTGATAACAGTACCGAGTAGAACCCCAGCTTGATACCAGCCATCGTGAATAGAATCAAGAAGGAAGCACCAATGATTACATCCGGGCTGACAATCAGGACATTATTCAGGGATAAAAAAGAATTTCTCATTTGGCTATTTGTGAATGAGCGAATGCCAATCGCTCCTATGACCCCGATAATCGTGGAGATTAGGGCCGACAATAAAGCTATCACGATAGTATTCAACACAATGATCAACAGCCTTGTATCCTGGAACAACTCTTTATACCAATCCAAAGTAAAGCTCTCGAAATCATACATCGTTCCACCGCTGTTAAACGAGTAAAATACTAAAAAGAAAATCGGTGCATAAAGTACCAGAAAAATCAGGACTAGGAAAACTTTCGATAATGGTGATAATTTTTTGCTCAATTTATACACCCTGCTTTCGGTTACCCGTTACGAACATAATCAGGAACATAATGATAATTAAAAAGACGGCAATTGTGGAACCCATTCCCCAGTCCTGGGTCACCAAGAAATGCTGTTCAATTGCGGTTCCGAGTGTAGTGACCCGGTTTCCTGCAATCAACCTTGTCAACATGAACAGTGATAATGCCGGGATGAAAACAACCTGGCAGCCAGTCTTAACGCCGTCAATCGTTAATGGGAAGATTACGCGTCGGAATGTCATCCATCGAGATGCGCCTAAATCATTAGCCGCATCCACAAGTGTCGGGTTCATTTTGTCCAAGGCATTGAATATCGGTAAAATCATGAATGGAATAAAAATATAAACGGAAACGAATATGAAACTGAAATCAGTAAAGAGTATTTGCCGTTTACCGATTCCTATCGCTTCTAAAAAGGCGTTGGTCATGCCATATGTGCCGAATATGCCAAGGAAAGCATAAGCCTTTAATAATAGGTTAATCCAAGAAGGCACAATGACCAGGAGCAGCCAGAGCTGCTTATGTTTGGTTTTCGTCAGAAGATACGCAGTTGGGTAGGCTACTAACAGCGAGAATGCTGTAATTAAAAAAGCATACCAAAACGAACTAAGTGTCATCTTCAAATAAACGGGAGTAAAGAATTTTTGATAGTTGATTAACGACAGGTTGCCTTCAATATCGAAAAAGGAATAGTACAGAACCAGTAAAATCGGTGCAATGACGAAAAATGCGATCCATAAGACATAAGGGATAAAGTAAATATTCCTAGAGAATCTATTCTTCATGGCTTTCCCCATCGCTATACGCTTCTAAACGCTTATCGAATTCTTCCTCTGTTTCTCCTAAACGCATGACATGTATCGATTCAGGATCAAAGAACAGTCCGATTTCGTCCCCGACTGTCACCTTTTTCGTCGATTGGACCAACCACTCATTCCCATCATGGTCATAGCAGCTAATTTCATAATGAACACCACGGAACAGTTGGGAGTCCACGCGAACTTGCAGTTTCCCTCGATCGACTGAAGTGATTTCCAAGTCTTCAGGTCGAATGACGATATCCACGGCTTCATTACGATTCAAGCCTTGGTCCACACATTCGAATTTCCTTCCCACAAACTCCACAAGATAATCATCAATCATCTTCCCTTTTACGATATTGGACTCACCGATGAAATCCGCTACAAAACGGTTCAAAGGTTCGTCATAAATGTCTAGAGGCGTCCCGCTTTGTTGAATCTTCCCTTTATTGAGGACAAAGATTTCGTCTGACATCGCAAGTGCTTCTTCCTGGTCATGAGTGACGAAGATAAACGTAATGCCAAGCCTCCGTTGCAATTCCCGCAATTCGTACTGCATCTCAGTACGCAGTTTTAAATCAAGGGCTGACAAAGGTTCATCTAATAGGATGACTTCTGGTTCATTCACAATCGCCCGTGCAATCGCTACCCGCTGACGCTGCCCGCCTGACATTTCCCTGATTTCGCGATTTTCATAGCCATCCAAGTTCACAAAGCTTAAGGCTTCTTTGACCTTAACCTCGACATCGGTATTTTTCATTTTTTTAATCCGAAGTCCAAATGCCACGTTTTCAAATACATTCAAATGTGGGAATAAGGCATAATCTTGAAAAACCGTATTGACCTGACGTTTATTGGCCGGAACATCATTGATTTTTTTGCCCTCAAAATAAATATCGCCTTTGGAAGCTTCCGTGAATCCTGCTATCAAGCGCAGGATGGTTGTCTTTCCACAACCGGAAGGCCCCAGAAGGGTATAAAACTTACCTCTTTCGATTTCAAAACTTACATTATCTAGTACAACAGTATCGTCATCGAATTGTTTCGTAACATTTTCAAATCGTATTATCTTTTCGTTTGCCATAGATACTTCCTTCTTTCCATTGAACCGCACATCCATTTATCCAATAGACAAGCGTTTGCAATCACTAGATTTCTTCTATAAATATGATTCCGTAACTACAAGCAGTAATTCTGATGGCCCATCGAAATCATTGATGATTTGATGTTCCTCCGATGCATGGAAATAAATCGATTCGCCAGCTTTCACAAAATAAGTATATGTACCAAGCTTTACAATTACCCTGCCACTCAATACATACCCAAAGGTTTCTGACAGTGACGGTTCAAATTGCTTGAATTCCCCTTTTTCCTGAAGGGTCAGCCTAATGGGCTCCATTTCCTTTTCATTGGATTCGGGGACAAGCCATTGTATTTGATAACCGCGTTCTTCATCGATGAAAAATGTTTGGGCCTCTTCCTCATACACGACCTTTTGAACCTGCTCCTCTTCATCAAAGAAGTTTTTTGGGGTGCATCCAAGCACTTCGAGGATATTAAAGAAAGTCTCTATTGAAGGTGAACTTAAATCTCTTTCTAGCTGCGAGATATATCCTTTGCTTAAATCCGTTCTCTCTCCCAGCTCTTCCTGAGTCAATCCTTTTTTTAAACGGAGGTTTTTAATTTTTTTACCAATATGCATAGTATTACCCTCAATCCGTTTAGGAATAGTAAACTTCCAGTCAATAAAGTTTTATATTAGTAAACTTTAAGTTTAATTTGATTTTTAAATTAACGGTTTTTATTATACAGGAATTAAGTAAAACTTCAACGGAAATGAAAGGAAAGAATCACGTTAAAATAAGGTAAATATAAACGGTTAGTCCTTAAATGGAATTAAGATATGTTCTATTTTTTCAATTCGGATTCATTCAATCGTTTGATTAAAGTGTACCCGTTCACACGAACATGCCATTCTCTATAGACTTAAAAAAGATAGAAACAATAAAAAGAACTGCCTTCATGGCAGTCCCTAAGTCATAGTTTGGACGCAATTTCCTGGGCCTTTTTCTCCCCATCCGCGATACAATCAGGTATTCCTACTCCGTAATACGAACAACCCGCAAGAAGTAAATTTGGATATTTTTCAGTGATTTTCTCCTCCAAGCATTGGACAATGTACGGATGCTGAATGTGATAATTCGGCATATTATCCTGCCATTTTGTGACCTCGCTCGTTACGGGTTCCTCAGAAAGATCCAGGCTTTCTTTTATATCACCTAAAGCCACTTGGATCAATTGCTGCTTTGATAAAGACTGTAACTTTTCATAATCAGGGTTGGAACTCTTATAAAAGAGCCTTACTAACAACTGGCTGTTCTCTGAGGTATGTTCCCATTTCCTGCTTGTCCACGTACAAGCATTGCATATCAAATCACTATTTTCACCTACAATAAAACCTGTCCCATCAGGCAGTGTACTATCCGGGATATCAAAACCAAGGTAAATGCTAATCATCGAACTATTAAGCAATCCTGCAAAATCCTGGTCCAGCTCAGTATCACCCAATATTTTTTGAGTAGTCGCATGCGGAGTACATAGGACGACGAAGTCCATTTCGATGTTTTCTCCATTTACTAGGGACACCATAAACCGATCATCCTGTTTCTTTATCTTATCAACCGGGCTGCCTTTTAAAATTTCGACGGAATCAAGGAGTACCTCCAACCGTTCAATCAACATCGTTAAACCGTTCTTAAACGAGAGGAATTTCTTATTTCCCTTGCTCTGATATTTTTCCTTATTCTCCGATAATCCACGGATAATGCTACCATAGTCATTTTTATAGTCCAGCATCTCCGGTAAAGTCTTGGCGATTGTCAGGTCATTTAACTTTCCAGAATAAACGCCGGATAAGACTGGAGATATCTGCTTTTGAACCAGTTCCTTACCTAGAAATCTCTCTAAAAATAAACCAATTGAATCATTCTTCGTAAATGTCTCATTTCTTGTATAAAAATCCTTTAATGCGTCTACCTTTCCTTCTGCAGAAACAAGTTCGGACTTGGCCAGGGACTCCAGGCTCATCGGAATACCAAATAGAGCATCCTCAGGAATTTTCTTCAGTTCCCCATCTGTATGGATGAACGATCTTCCTGTGGCATTGTACACCACTTCATCTTCAAGGCCCAATTCTCTGATAAATGATTTTATATTTTGTTTTCTGGCCACAATCGAGTCCGCACCAGCTTCCATCTTAAATGCGCCATCATGGACCGTATTAATTTTACCTCCCAACATATCCTTTCCTTCTATCAATATTAACCTTACGGGAAGACTGTTCGCTTTCACAATCTTTTGTAAATGATACATGGTCGACAATCCGGTAATACCTCCGCCAATGACTCCAACTGTTTTCATATATTCACACCTCTATTAGCATACTTAACAATAAATAAAGTGTACCATAAGGCAGAAGGAAAATTAAAACAGCCAGGAATTCATCGTGGACTTTTGAACCAGGTGTAACATTTCCGACAAATTCCCCATGTCAGGAACTCTTAATACACACGTAATCTATACTCCATAATATGCATCCAGCCGCTCCTCCCTTCCTTCTTTACACCTGTATCTTGAAATCCAGATTTCGAGTAAAGGGCTTTTGCCGCTACATTCCTTACATTTACCGCGAGTACAATACAATCCTTTCCTGGAAAAAGGTCGGTTGCAAACCCTGGGAGGATTTCCAATGCTTTTCTACCATATTTTTTGCCTTGATGGTTATGATCGATAAGAAACCCCCGTAATAGAATCGCCCTTTCATTTTCCGTGAATGGTTTTATAGCTTCCCCGATATGCAAAACAAAAAATCCCACTGGGGCTTCATCCACCAAAACAACGATTGGATGTCTGTCAGGATCCTCATCACAATACCTCAGAGACTGTTCTGGCAAGGCAGAATACACCGCTTGATCTTTCGGAAGATAAGATAGTGATTTACCGTATTCCTCCTGATAGATAGCTAATGAAACAGTTTTTGTTTCAATGTTTCTCATCTTATTTCCCCCATCTTTCGTTTAATCTTCTCATTTTCTCTATGAATGGTCGAAACTCCTCCAAAAATGCGAAAAAGCACTGCCAAGTTTACATGACAGTGCTACTTCTCTCTATATTTCAGTGGCTGTTTTCATTGATTGTAAGTGCTTCGCGCAAATTGATTTGCTGACGAATTTTATTGGCAACATCCCGTGAGATTTTTCGATTTTCAAACATATGCTGTACTTCGTCACGCTCTGCCTGAATCGCCTTATAAAATAGTTCTCTTTCGTAATTGAGCATTTTACTTGGAGTACGCCCTTTATTTTCTCTTTTATATCTCATGATAAGTAATTTATACTCTTCAATGATCATGGAAGAGGTCTCATGGTTTTCAGGAGTAATACCTGCTTGTATCTCTTGAATGGCCACTTTATACATCCTGATCTTAAGATCTTTCACTTTTTCCAATCTTTCTAAATCGATTCTTCTTATTTCTTTTTTATTTGGGAAAAATAACTTGAACACCTGTAGTGCTGATCGTCTGAAAAGTGTCATGGACCTGTATAAACGGAATTTCATCCGATTAGTGACCGCGCCTTCCATACGTTGGATATATTCCAAGCAAGTATATGCCGATTCTCGATCCACTCTTTCCTCTTTAATGAGTTGATCAAGGAATGCCCTTTCGGCTTCAAGGGCTTTAAAGCGAAGGTCTTTTTCTTCTTCTCCGATAGCATTTGAATTCTTATCCTGATCAATATAGAAAAGTGCATTGATTTTCGTATGGTATCTCGAAATAATCGACATAGCAGCTTCCCGGTTCTCATCCGTCATCTGGGATTTCACAATTTTAATCGCCGCTTGATGTGCATGAATGGTAGCCAGTCTTAGCTTGTCAGCCTGCTTATCCACCACTTCCTCTTCCTCAGCATTGGCCACGATAGGAAGGAAGACGCTTGCGACGATCAGAGACAGTAATATGACGCCCGCTGCGATGAAGATGATTAACGAACGCTGCGGAAAGGGGCTGCCATCAGCTAGTACATACGGGATGGAAAAAGACCCTGCAAGTGTAACTGCTCCGCGGACTCCGGAAATGGTGATAATACCGGCCTCTTTGAAGTCCGGTTTTTGGGCACCCGATTTTTTCGTCATCCAGCCGATTGACCAAGAAGCGGTGATCCAGATGTATCGTAAAACAAAAAGGAATAGGGTAATGACAACGATATAGAGAATCACTTGTCCATTATGGAATTCTGGATCTTGGAATATGATCTTGGCCACGCTAGGAATTTGCAGACCCAATAGAACGAATACAAGACCATTCAATACATATAGAATCACAGACCATGTACTCTTAGAGACGACCTGCAATTCAATCGTTGGTGATAGCTCTCGATCTCGTTCAATGGCATGAACGATTCCTCCTGCCACCACAGCTAAAATACCTGAAAGGTGGAAATGCTCCACAACGAGGAATATGATAAAGGGTGTGAGGATTTGGATCAACATATGCATCGTTACATCTTCCATACCTAAACGACGAAGGATGACACGTAGCCTGATAATGATGAAGGATAAAATAGCCCCGCCTACAAACCCGCCAATAGCTATCCCGATAAAGCTGAACGTTGCATCGACGAGGGAGAAAACCCCTGTGACAGTGGCCGCAACAGCGAATTTAAAGGCTACTAGACCTGATGCATCATTCATTAGCCCTTCCCCTTCAAGAAGGTGCATGATGCTTTTCGGCAACTTAACCCTGCTTGCCAAAGCACTGACCGCAACCACATCCGTAGGAGATAAGATGGCTGCCAATGCAAATGCAGCAGGCAATGGAATAGAAGGAATCATCCAGTTAATAAGATAGCCTCCTGCCCAAACGGTTACGAATACTAGACCTAAAGCAAGCATGAGGATCGGCGTCCTTAACTTCCATAGGGCTGTGCGTGGCACATTTTTGCCATCGTTAAATAAAAGTGGTGCTATGAACAAAAGCAAAAACAGTTCTGTTTCCATTTGTATATGTATACCTAAAGGTAAGAGTGCTATTATGACACCCAGTGCTATCTGAATTAAAGGCACTGGTACAAAAGGGATAAAATGATTGATTATATTAGACGCTCCTATCAGTATAAGCAACGCTAATATAACTAGAAAAAACTCCATACGAACATCCGACTTCCTTTCTTAACTATTCTCCTAACTATAAGCGTACCATAATATGTCGCCTTCATTCATTCAATAACTATCCTTCCCTTGAATTATTACGAATTATCTATACATTTCATCTAAAACCTGTTGCCCCTAACGCTACGTAAGGGATTAAGATGAGGATGAGGTGATGGGAGTGTTATTTAAAATCAAAGATATTACCGATATAAACACATGCATACTAAAGAAAAGCTGTACGGCCTTTGGTCGAACAGCTTTCCCATTATATATGGTCATTATCAATCCGTCATGACTCTCCCGGAACAAACAAACTCAGGTGATTATGCAATACTTCAGCTTGAAAAGGCATTTCACTACCTCTTTCTCCATCCATGTTAACAAGTAGATCCTCTGGTGTAGATACACGAAGCTTGGAGGTTTGAATATACTCTATTTCCTCATGGTTCTTGATTTCTCCCCTTATTAAACTTGGAATGATTTTGAGGATAAGCGGAATGGAAAGACTTTTGATGATAAATGTATGCAGTTTACCGTCATTCACTTCCGCATCTGGTGCAAGTTGTTCAAAACCACCGACAGAGTTGGTCATTGTTGCGACCAGTAAATAAGTCTCACCAATCCACCGTCCCTGATCATGTTCCACGGTTATAGGAAATGGCGTCTTCTTGACTAACGTCTTGGCCCCTTCTAAAAAGTAGGAAAGTGAGCCAAGACGTGTTTTTTGCTCCACGCTCACATTATAGGTAGCCTCTGCAATTGCTCCGACCGCTAACACATTCATGAAATACTGATCATTGATCTTACCAATATCCGCTTCCTTAACATCCGAGTTTTTGAGCATCTCAATTGCTTCAACCGGATCTAACGGTATATGAAGCGCCCTAGCAAAGTCATTCACTGTTCCGAGCGGGATTATCCCGAATTTTGGCCTATGCTCCTGTTCGGCCAACCCATTCACCGTCTCATTCACCGTACCGTCTCCCCCCATCGAAATAACGGCATCGAACTTACCCTCACAGGCCTCCTTGGCAAACTTCGAAGCGTCCCCTTCACCCTCAGTCTTCCGAACTATTACATGCTCATAGATATCGCCAAGCACCTTTTCTGCATTAGGCAAAATTTCTCCTGCTTTTTCTTTTCCTGAGGAAGGATTGATAATAATCATTACTTTCGACATATTTGACCTCCCGTTATTTACTTCTACTAACAAGTTACCTCATAACTAAAACACCAAAACCACATTCCCCATTCTTTTACCGTGATACTTCTACAGAGGCACACCTTTCACGCTCATTCTTACTATTCTTCTGTTACATAAAACCAATCTAGTTGAACATGATAAATTCCGTTGATTCACGTTTTACCACGTCACAAAAGAACCATTTTTCTGGAAAATGCATAGGAAAAATTTCAAAAAAGCGTAGAAACCCCTATTCTTATAAGGTTTCAAAATGAACATAAATTTTTTCTGATTTTTATGATAAATACCTATACTTTTCCCAATATAAGGTATATACTGTATTATAACAACAGACAGACAACAAAAACTGTACTATAGAAAGGAAGTGTAGCATGCAAACGAATCAATTAGAAAGTATCAAGGTTCAGTCTTTAACAACCCAATGTGCAGAATGTGGTGAAACACTTTTTAATGGCACAGAATCTTACCTGATGGAATGTGATCGCTGTCTTTCTAAACGTGAGGAATAAATCGCTTTAAAATAGATAAAAACCCTTAGAGGAGGAAGCCATTTTGCAAACTAAAAAATCGATTGAATTTTTCAACAGTATACCTGCCAAACACTGTCCAGAATGTGGCGACCATATCATCGAACATGCCGAATCTTACCTGATGGAATGCGACCGTTGCCTTTCTAAAAGCGAAGACCACTAAAACAATTGAAGGAGGAACCTATATGCAAACCAAAAATCCGATGGAATTTTTCAGAACCCTTCCACCCAAACAATGTACCGAGTGCGGTGAACAAATCATCGAACAAGCGGAATCCTATTTGCTGGAATGTGACCACTGCCTTTCTAAAAGCGAAAACTATTAAACACACAAAAGGAGGAATATATCATGCAAACCAAAAATCCAATGGAATTTTTCAGAACCCTTCCACCCAAACAATGCCCGGAATGCGGGAATCAAATCATAGAACAAGCGGAATCATACCTCGTGGAATGTGACCACTGCCTTTCTAAAAAAGATGAATATTAAAAAAAGCTACTGACATCGAAAAGCTGTAAACGCCAACTCTTTGATGTCAGTATATTTTTGCCACGGAATTTTAGTCCTACCTGCCATGACTGTCTCCACATAGAAAAAAGGATGCCTTTTAGACACCCTTTCATTGCATGCATTAAATGTTAGTTCTCCACAAACCCATCCACTAAATTTTCATTTCCCTTTCTCTTGCGAAGTTTTAAATAATCTAGAGCAAAAATCATGAATTCGATGCCCAAACGTTGATCAGACCTCATGAAATTCGCACCTAATAATCTTTCTAATTTTTCAAGGCGATGGTAAAGCGTTTGTCGAACGATAAATAACTGTTTAGATGTCTCCTGTTTGGAGCCGTTACAAGCTAGATACGTTTTCAAGGTAGGCATCAACTCGCCATTATTTCGTTTATCATATTCGATTACGGGCCCTAGATATTCATACACGGTTTCTTCTAAATTTCCATGTTTATTAATGAGGGCAATCATTCTATACATATGTAAATCTTGATAAAAAAAGCTTTTGTTTTCTTCTGTTAGGGTCTCCTGAAGTAATAAAGTCTCACGTGCTGTATCGTAACTCTTATAAATTTCACTTAACTTTCCTACATATTTTCCAAATCCAATAGTAAGCATATTCATTCGGTTCCGGCCGGTAGCATCCATCTTCGCTATTCGATCCAATGCCCTCGTCACTCTTTCTTTCCAGTCTTCAGGTGAACGGTTATCCCCTAGGATAAAAACCAGATGTTGGTGAATCTCCATGGAAAAAACCTGAAATCCATACTGCTCAAAAACGGATCTAAACAGGATCTTGAAATATGTTCCATCTAATTTAGTAGAACTTTTATTATATCTTGTTTGTTGTTTGCAGATACAAACGATTCCGCCCGCCAATTGCATTTTCGGATCGATGTAAGAAAGCTGCTCTCGAATGGCTTCATCACTACATTCCCCTTCGAGCCAGTTCGTTAGCCACTTACTTTCTTCAGATATTTTCTTTTCTTCTAAATAGATTTCACGTAATAGATATTGTGCCAAAGCCGTAGCCGTTCGATCCAAGATGAGGGAATCAAAGTCGGTGAGCTCTCTATCACTACTATAGATGATTAGTTCCGCATAATTCTCCCCAAGAACACGAATCCTTTGTTTCAGAACGAATTTACTTGAGTGAAGTTTATCTTCAGAAATTTCTGTTAACAGTTGGTGGATAATTTTTTTCTTTATTTTAGGAATGTAGGCTATATCACTCTCATTAGAAACAAGCATAACCTGAACATTTAAATACGAATGAAGAAATTTTAGAATTGGTTCATAATGGTCGATTTCGAGGAGTTTTTTATTTAGCTGCTGGGAGTAGGTTTCTAAGTTGGAAATCATTTGATACTGTTTATTAATGATTAAAGAATGAATATCCTGAGTAATTTCAACAAAAGGGACTTCTTGATTAAATAAGATAAGAGGAAAACCATGCTCATCTGCAAGATCGATGGCAGACTGCGGAATGGACATGGAATGAGTAGCCATCTCTATACAGAGTCCTGCCGCTTCACACTTAATGAGCTGACTTAGATAAGAAAGAAATGTGCTATCGGAATCTTTCCATCCTAAACCGGTGGTAAGAATTAGTTCATTTCCATTTAATAAGTGGCTGATTTGGGTGACTTCCAAACAGTGGACCCATTTCACTTGGCGCTTTAATCCACTGATCCCTCCGACTACATCTGTCCGGTTAAAATGCCTGCGCTTAAGAATTTCCTCAATTGTAATCGACGTATTCATCCATCCACCATCCTTTTATAGAGCTATAGAATCTATTATAAACGGACAGTCAGTAAATCTCCAGATACTGGACATAATATCTAACGTCAAAATTCTACAAAATTTTCAGTTATTTTTGTAGAAATCATGCTATACATTTCATTTTCCTTAAGTCACCTACCTTTATATGTCGATATTCATTCATACATATCCATAAAAAATGACCTATTCAAGTGAAAATAGGCCGCCTTAACAATTCCATTTATGTTTCATTGTTTAATGGGGTTCTGTAAAAAGTAATGTCGAGAAATACTTTCTTCCTTCTGGTGTTTTGATATTTAACTGCTTCCATTCCTGTTTCGTTCCTTCAATCAATTCGAAATCAAGAAAAGCGCCACTTAAATTTTCAGAGACTCGGGTGATTTTGTACCCGCGTTCAAGCAAAAAATCAATTTGTTCCCTTTCTAAGCGATACTCTTGATATTCAGACATGTTCCACGCCCTCCTTAATTAACGTTCTTCCCGGCTAAAGACATATTCAGTAACTCTTTTTCGTCTTCTATTCTCTCTCCAATAACCCAATCCCTTCCAACGGAAATACCTAAATATTTCTCATCGCTCGGATCCATAATTTCCGCTTGTTCATACTTCTTAAACCACCAGTATTTAGCCAGTACATAATAGCTTGCACTTCCAAGTACGAAACCGACAATGAAAGAATAATTGGAGAATATCGTGGCACCAATTCCCCCAATAACCCAAGCAATGATCCCCGCCCAGTTTACACCGTTCATGTACTTATACTGTCCTTCACCTTCATATAAATCTGGTACATTGACACGGCGCTTACGTAGAAAATAATAATCGGCCACCAATATGCCCACAATGGAGGCTAATATCCCGCCGACAATTAATAAAACCTCGATGATAATGCCGAAAAGGCTCCACGGTTGGACAACGATACCAATAATCCCGGCTACAACAACCCCCGCCCAAAACGGCATTTTAGGACCCAATACATTCGAGAAAATTGTCGCTGCCGGAATGACATTGGCCGTAGTATTCGTTGACCATTGTGCAAAAACTATCATGAGTAAAAGGACGCCAAGGCTAATGCCGCTGGCTGACCCCTGTATAGCTACAACTGGATCATAATTGGAAACTGCCATGTAAGAAACCGCTCCAATAATGACCATGAACGTTTGGGTGATGGGATAGGTAATAACATTCCCTATAATTTGTCCCTTATTGCGCTTAAACCAATTCTTCTCATTTTTCGGTGCCTTTATGAAACGAGATAGCGTCGGCATATCCGCTGTTAACGTTCCCCAAAATCCCATATTAGACATGATGACGACCATGAAAGCTGTTACGGCCGCTCCCCCGGTAACCGGACTCTCAATCCAGGACCAAACTTCCCTGCCTTGTGCTATCGCTTGATCAGAAAGCGTAAAATACATCCAACCGGAAATCAAGATGATAACGGGGGCTGCCAAATCGGCAAACCGTTCGATTGACTTGATTCCCATCGCTGTATTAACCAATTGTAAAACTGCAAAAACGAGAAAGCAGATAAACCAATTGTCAAAGTTAAAAAGAGTAGCGAAAATGGCATTCATCGCCGTTGCACCAAAATAAGTGTTCAGACCAAACCAGCATGAGGCAACAAACGCCCTGACAAGCGAAGGAATATGAGTGCCTATCGTTCCAAAAGGTGCCCTCATGTATACAGGAAATGAAATACCATGCTCAACCCCTATATCCCCGGTCATTGTCATCAAAAAGCCAAGGACCACGCAGGCAATGACTGTAGCGAGTACAACCCAACCAAGCGATAGGCTTTGGATCCCGTTTCCTCCAATGGCAAAGGCGGCCAATACAACCGCCATTCCTACCCAGATGAATCCAAACCCCACTGCGCTAATGTTCTTCTCTCTATGCGGTATTGGCAGCAAATCGGGAGACTTTAAATAATCTTCTTTTTCACTCATCCATAAAATCCCCCTTTCATTTGCTTAAGAACTTCTGGCAACTTTAGACCGGAAGCTTTTGCTCTGAATCAGACTCGAGTGATGTATTGTATTTAGCCCGCTTCAAGAACTGTCCTTTTCCAGCCTCTCCTACAAATTGTTTATCCCGAATGACAAACTGACCGCGCGATAAGACCGACACCGGTTCACCTGTAACTTTCAGTCCTTCAAAGGCATTGTAGTCTACAGCCATATGATGGGTATCTGCAGAAATGGTCCTCTCCACTTTCGGGTCAAAGATGACAAGATCGGCATCGGATCCTACTGCAATCGTCCCCTTTTGCGGGAACAGCCCGAAAAGTTTAGCTACTCTCGTAGAAGTTATGTCGACAAACTGATTCAAAGTGATGCGGTCTTTTTTGACCCCCTCAGAATAAAGGATGCTCATACGGTCCTCAATCGTCGGACCTCCGTTCGGAATTTTTGTAAAGTCGTCACGCCCCAGGTCCTTTTGTCCTTTAAAGTCAAAGGAACATTGATCCGAGCCTATGGTTTGCAGCTGGCCTGTCTTTAAGGCATTCCATAACACTTCCTGGTCCTTCTTCTTCCTTAATGGTGGAGACCAAACATATTTAGCCCCTTCAAAATCGGGCTTTTCAAGATAGCTTTGATCCAGAACAAGATATTGAGGACATGTCTCTCCCCAGATATCAACGCCTTTATTTCTTGCTTCGGTAATCTTCTCTACCGCATCTTCGCAAGTGACATGAACGACGTAAAGTTGGCCATTTGCCATCTCCGTTAATTTCGCCGCTCTTCCGGTTGCTTCTCCTTCAAGCTCCGGAGGCCTAGTTAAGGCGTGATAAATCGGATCCGTTTGTCCTTTAGCGAGTGCCTGTTTTGTTAAATAATCGATGACATCTCCATTTTCCGCATGGACCATGACAAGTGCCCCAAGTTCCTTTGCCTGAAGCAAAGTCCGATAAAGGGTCGCATCATCTGCTTGAAAGACATTTTTGTAAGCCATAAACACCTTAAAAGAAGAAATCCCTTCTTTTTCGATGATGTTTGGCAGCTCAGCCAGCACCTCATCATTGATTTCACTGATCATGAGATGAAAGCTATAATCGATGGCTGCTTTGCCGGCCGCTTTGCCATGCCACGTTTCAATGGCATTCTGTAATGGCTCCCCTTTTTCCGTTAAGCAGAAGTCAATGACCGTCGTCGTTCCTCCATATGCTGCTGCAATCGTTCCCGTTTCATAATCATCCTTTGTGGTCGTCCCGCCAAAAGGCATATCCAGATGGGTATGTGGGTCTATTCCTCCAGGGAAGATAAGGGCCCCCTTGGCATCAATGATTTCCGCTCCATCCGCTGAAAGGTCTTTACCGATCAACGTTATGATTTCGTCTTCTATTAAAATATCTGCTTGATACGTATCTGCAGCTGTTGCAATGGTTCCGTTTTTAATAATTTTTTTCATAGATTTACCCCTCCATTATTTTACGAAATCAACACGTTCATTACCGATATTCCCAAGCAAACCCTGACGCTCATTCCATGTCATAGGAGCTAAATCGCTTTCCATTTCAATCATGTCGATGGCTCCATCGACCGGACATACGATTGAACAAAGATTACAGCCGACACAATCTTCTTCACGGACTCGTAAGAATGAGTTACCTGAAGTGTCCTTTAGCATATCAATGCATTGGTGGGAAGTGTCTTCACAGGCTATATGGCACTTATTACAGTTGATGCACACGTCATTATTGATGCGGGCCACTACTTTATAATTCAAGTCCAGGTTTCCCCAATCGGAATATCGCGGTACGGATTTTCCGACGATATCCATCACGGATGCAATTCCTTTTTCATCAAGATAATTAGACAGACCGTCAATCATGTCTTCAACGATGCGGAAACCATGATGCATGGCGGCGGTACAAATCTGTACGCCTGTCGAACCCATCAATAAAAATTCAACCGTGTCCTGCCAATTAGAAATGCCCCCAATACCGGAAATTGGTACATTAACCCTTGGGTTCCTTGCACATTCAGCTACCATATTCAAAGCGATTGGTTTCACTGCAGGACCACAGTATCCACCGTGGGCCCCTTTCCCACCTACATGGGGAATCGTGTTCCACGAATGAATATCCACCCCTGCAAGGCTGTTGATCGTATTGATCATGCTAATCGCATCCGCTCCCCCTCTTACAGCTGCTTCTGCCGTGACCGTGATGTCGGTAATATTAGGGGTAAGCTTGACGATGACCGGTTTCGAGGCCACTTCCTTCGCCCAATATGTTTGTTTTTCCACCAGCTCAGGCACCTGACCCGAAGCAGCTCCCATTCCTCGTTCGGCCATCCCATGAGGGCATCCAAAATTCAATTCATAACCATCCACGCCCACAGCTTCTATCCTTTTGATAATTTCATGCCACTTTTCCTGCTGCGGCTCAACCATTACGGACGCTATGATTGCATGATCCGGAAATCTCTTTTTCGTTTCATATATTTCCTGGAGATTCACTTCAAGCGGTCGATCCGTAATCAGTTCGATATTGTTGAATCCCGCTACTCTTTGTCCATTAAAACCGACAGCTGCAAAACGGGAGGAAACATTGAGGATTGGATCCCCAAGCGTCTTCCAGACAGCTCCTCCCCATCCGGCTTCAAAAGCCCTCTGGACTTGATACCCCGAATTAGTTGGTGGGGCCGAAGCAAGCCAAAAGGGGTTAGGAGATTTAATACCTGCAAGATTAATTGATAAATCAGCCATTGATACGCCTCCCTATTCTCATTTTATTAAGCTATGTCTTCTGCCTTGCTCATTAAAATTCCATCAATCTCATAAGCTGTCATTTTCCCTTGTTGAGCAGCGGAAACGACCATCGCCTCTCCTTGGCCCTTCCCAAAGATGACATCCCCACAGGCAAATACCTTCTCATTGGACGTCTTGTAGGAATCTCCGGTCAATGTAACGACGCCCCCATCGTGCTCAATGTTGAATTGTTCAATCAGATCAACATACCGTGATTGTCCTATCGCACGAATCACACCATCAGCTGGCAAGATAAATTCAGAGCCTGCAATCGGAATCGGACGTCTGCGTCCATCTTCCCCTGCCTCGCTAAGTTCCATTTTCACACACTCGATGCCCGTTACCTGTCCCTTTTCATCAGCCACAATTCTAGAAGGATTCGTCAACCAATGAAAATGGACTCCTTCCTGTTTGGCAAACTCATATTCAAAATCATAAGCTGTCATTTCCGCCTGAGTTCGACGATAGATGATCCCAGCTTCTTCAGCCCCAAGACGGACCGAGCAGGTTGCAGCATCGATTGCCGTATTTCCAGCACCTATGACCACCATCTTCTTGCCAACAAATTTATCAGTAATAGCCTCCGTTTTCGTTGCTTTAACGAAATCGATTGCGTCGTATACTTCAGCCAAGTCCTCTCCTTCAATACCTAGTTTCGGTACTTCGGACATACCAATTGCTAAAATAACAGCATCATAGTCCTTAACCAGTTGTGTAGCGGCAATGTCCACTCCCACCCTGGAATTCGTTCTTATCTCGACATCAAGGCTCTTTACTTGATCTACTTCCCAATAGGAGATGTATTGTGGCAAACGGAAGGAGACTATTCCGTACGTGTTCAATCCGCCAGGGTTCTTCTCGGCTTCGAAGATGGTTACGCTGTAGCCAAGCAAGGCCAATTCCCTTGCTGCAGACAAGCCCGCAGGACCACTGCCGACAATGGCGACCGTTTTGCCATTCTTCTTGCCGGCCTTGAATAGAGCTTGTTTATTTTGAATGGCCCAATCTGTGGAATAACGCTGGAGATCTCCAATAGGGATTGGCTTTGTAGAATGATTCAGGACACATGCCCCTTCACATAGCTCTTCTGTCGGACATACCCGCGCACAGCTGGCACCGACCGGATTGGCCGTCATGATCGTTTTGGCCGAACCCTTTAAATTCCCTGATGAGATTTTTTTTATAAAAGTTGGAATGTCTATCCCTGTAGGACAGGCTTGGATACAAGGAGCATCATAACAGTATAAACATCGATTAGATTCTTCCAGCGCCTCTCTTGGGGTTAAACCCCTCTCTGCCTCTTGGAAGTTTCTCTTCAAATCGTCTTTTAACGCGCTTGTCATATCCATCTACTATTCTCCTTCCAAAGAAATTATTGTGGAAAATAAAAAGGTAGGAATTGCTTTTAGTCTTCGCCTCAGCAACATCCTATCCCTACTTTTATGATGATTTATGGCTGTAGCACTGTCATTTTCTCTTTACAGGTTACACTTATAATCACCAATTGCCCCCTATTCATTTATTATTATCAAAATAAAATGAATATTCTTTATTTTATAATAGTAGAAAGGGAGTTACATTATACAAAGTGTAAAATAAAGCTAACTACATAATGTGCACTATGTAAGAACTATGTTATGTTTCTTTACAAAAACCGATAAATATAATCAGTATCCTACATTTTCTTGCTAACTATTCGCCATTTTTCGTATGCTTTACATACTTATCAACAAGTTGTCCACAAAATAGAAAGCCTCGAAACTTCATTTCAAGTTTTCGAGGCTTTCTCCCTAAGTATCCACAAGTTATGCACATATATATCATATGAGTACAACTTGCACACACTTATTAACATGTTCTGAAAATCCGGCATAGAAAGGCAATATAATTAGTCCGTCACATAATCTTGATATTTTTCGTAATCTGTCTGCTTGCATTCAAGTTTTATTTTGGTTCCGTTTTCCTCATATTCGGTTTCCGTTATATGGCCGTTTTCATTAAAATAAGATACTAACTGTCCCTGATCGTACGGAATCAACATTTGACAGTGAATATAGTCCTTAAAGATATGACCCCGAACTAGATCTATCAATTCCTTGATGCCCACCTTATGCTTGGCTGCCATATAAACGGAATCATGGTTAACCTGTGGAATTTCGATATCAGTCATATCCGCTTTATTATAAGCAAAAATAGTCGGTATTTCTTTAATGCCGATATCCTCTAGAGTCTGTTCGGTTATTTCTATTTGTTGTTCATGATTAGGATTGGAATAATCGACAACATGTATCAATAAGTCAGCCTCAACCACTTCCTCTAAGGTGGAACGGAATGCCTTAACCAAATGGTGCGGCAGTTTAGACACGAATCCGACCGTATCCGTCAGTAAAAACTCCTTATTATCCGGCAATGGAATGTTTCTAACGGAAGTCTCAAGTGTAGCGAAAAGCATATCCTTTTCAAGTACCTGTTTTTCCGATGTAGGATGGAACATGTCAATTAACGCGTTCATGATCGATGATTTCCCGGCATTTGTGTAACCCACTAAAGACACAACAGGTATGGCATTCTTTTTGCGTTGTTTTCTCTGAGTTTGACGGTGTGCTACAAGCTCCTCCAATTCCTTATTCAATACACTGATGTTCTCCTCAATTCTCCTGCGGTCAAGTTCAAGCTGCTTTTCCCCAGCTCCCTTGTTGGTACCCACTCCACCGCTCTGGCGACCTAATGATTCCCTTAACCCGATAAGGCGAGGTAGCATATATTGAAGTTTTGCCACTTCTACCTGGAGCTGGGCTTCCTTCGTCTTAGCACGTTGCGCGAAGATCTCTAAGATGAGAATAGAGCGGTCAATCACCTTACAATCCATATCTCGCTCCAAGTTTCGCAGTTGTGAGGGTGACAGTTGGTCATTAAAAATCACAACATTCGCATCCTTATGCTCCACTAGAGCTTTTACTTCGTCAATTTTCCCTGTCCCGATGAAATGTGAAGAAGTGACCCGATGTAGATTCTGCGTGATGCTTCCTACCACTTCCACCTCACAGGCTTCCGTTAAATTGGCAAGCTCCTCCATGGAATAAGTAAAATCCTTTTGATTATTCAGATTGACTCCTACTAATATTGCCTTCTGGTGTAACTCCATCCTTCCAAATCCCTTCCTGAACTCCCTTAATCTATTTCAACAAACGCACAAAACCGTGGTCTGCATTCCTTAAAAGTCAGCCACATTGTAGCACACTACCCATTCTGTTCAAAGTATTAGCCTGGATATGCTTTCAATATATCCTAATTTCACAACAAAATAACAGAACTCTACATTAGTCCGTTTCTTTCCATCCCATTAAGTCACGGTCTTGGAAACTTTCCTAATAATTAGTTCATGGAATTTTAACGTTTCACATGAAACGGTAACAATAAAAAGGGTTTCCGTATTCCTTAAAAGGAATCAAGAAACCCTTTATCTTTCACTCTTTTATTCTTTTATTCTTTTATTCTTTTATTCTTTTATTCTTTTATTCTTTTATTCTCAGCAATCTTAGACTGTTCAACGTCACAAGCAACGTCGCACCCATATCGGCGAAGATCGCCATCCAAAGTGTTAACCAGCCCGGTGCAATCAACAATAAAGCCACTACCTTAATCGCCAATGAAAACGTAATATTCTGCTTAATGATCTTTAACGTTTTCCTGCTTAATGAAATGGTGTACGGCAGTTTCGATAAATCATCACCCATCAGGGCGATATCTGCTGTTTCAAGAGCTGTATCTGTACCTGCTCCTCCCATCGCAATCCCTACCGTGGAAGCTGCCAAGGCAGGGGCATCATTGACACCATCGCCAACCATGGCCACTCGGTCATACTTCTGTTTCCATTGTTTGATGGAGGAGAGTTTATCCTGAGGCAATAATTCCGCTTGAATCTCATGAACACCAGCAGCTGCGCCAATTACTTTTGCCGTCCCGATATTATCCCCGGTCAGCATGATCGTTTTTTCAATCCCCAAGGCATGTAATTTACTGATAGCTTCCTTACTGCTTTCCCTTATTTCATCCGCCACGGCAATCAGTGCAAGAACATTAACTTGATTGCCCAGAACCATCACCGTTTTTCCTTCGTTCTGATAGTCAAGGATCTGGTTTTGAACAGATTCAGAAATGGTTAGGTCCACTTCATCAAAAAGATTTGGTTTACCAATGTAATAGACTTCTTGATTAATTGTTCCTTTCAACCCTTTACCTGTTAAAGCTGTGAAATCTTCAATCATGAGAGAACGATAGTCTATGGCCTGGCTATCCGCTTGTTGGAGAATGGCCGTCCCCAAAGGATGTTGCGAACGACTTTCTAAAGCAGCAGCAATTCCTAAAGCGTCCCTTTCACTCATGTCAACAACCATCATCGAAAAATTCGTCACTTCAGGTCTTCCCTTTGTCAAAGTACCCGTTTTATCAAAAGCAATCGCCTTTAAGGCACCCGCTTCTTCCAAATGGATTCCGCCTTTGATTAGGACACCGTTTTTCGCTGCATTCCCAATGGCTGTCACAATGGCAATGGGTGTGGAAATGACCAATGCACAGGGACATCCAACCACTAGCACAGTCAATCCGCGGTAAATCCATTCTCCCCATTCTCCCCCCATCATCAGTGGTGGAATGATTGCAAGTGCCAACGCAATCAGCATAATGGCCGGAGTATAGAATTTTGCAAATTTATCAACGAATGCTTGAGAAGGGGCCTTCTCTGCTTGTGCCTCTTCTACAAGATGAATGATTTTAGCAATCGTCGTATCCTCAACCCTTTTCGTGACTTCCACTTCCAAAAGGCCTTCGCCGTTCAACGTCCCAGCAAACACTTCTTCTTCGACTGTTTTAAATAGCGGCTCCGATTCACCCGTAATGGCGGCCTGATTCAGTGTGGAGGCACCTTTTATGATCCTTCCATCCATCGCAAGCTTCTGGCCGGGTTTGACGATCATGGTGTCGCCCACCTCAATGGCATCGACAGCCATCATCATTTCATGATGGCCCCTCCGGATCAGTGCCTCTTTAGGAGCAATGTTCATAAGGGACTCAATTGAGTTTCGGGCTTTATCCATTGAATATTTTTCAAGTGCTTCACTAATAGCAAACAGGATGACCACAGTTGCACCCTCGCCCCATTCACCCAGGACTGCCGCTCCAATAATGGCTACTGTCATGAGCGTATGCATATCAAAACGAAGTCTTATCAGGTTTTTCAAACCATTCATGAATAAAGAGTATCCTCCGACTAAAATGGCGGTCCCATAACCAAGTACCGGCAAAAGACTACCTTCTCCATATTGCCGTTCCAGCATCCAACTGATAAAAAGGAGAATAGCCGAAAGAACCACCTTGAGATTCTCTTTTTGCTTCCAAATCGGTTCTTTTTCTGTCACTTGCTCCTGTTCGGTTCGAATTTTCAGATTATCAAAGGCTCCAGCCTTCTCAATATCTTCAATCGTCGCGCTTCCGGAAACGGATATCTTCGAAGCCCCGAAATTGATCTTTGCTTCCTTCACTCCGTCAAGTCCTCGTACATTGTTCTCAAACTTTGCTGCACAATTCGTACAGGACAGCCCTTGAATTCGATACGTCTTGTATTGAGACTCATCCATTTACTCTCACCTCCTGTTGATGGGCTAATGCGATAAGGATTAATTGTTTTATATGATCATCATCTAACGAATAAAAAGCTAATTTTCCTTCTTTCCTGTATTTCACAATGGAATGTTTATATAGAGTACGGAGATGATGGGAGGTTGTTGCCATGGAAGCCCCGATGATATTTGCCAAGTCACATACGCATAACTCTTCATCCTCACAAAGTGCATAAGAGATTTTCACCCGGTTTTCATCACCGATTACTTTAAACAACTTCGACATACTTGAAATATTAACCTGTCTTATTTCATTTTGGATACGGTTCACCTTTTCTTCATCATGCAGGTGAACCTCACACATGTCTTTCATTTCATCCATCTTCTCACATCCATTCATTCAAACCTACATTTGATTATAATATACCACATTTTACATTATACTCAAACCACCATTTGAATGTGTACGAATTCATTCCATTTTTAAAAATATATACACGTTTTAAAGGTTAGGTTATTTTTATACAACAAAAAAGGCAGATCCTATAAGGATCTGCCTTTTTTGTTTTCAGAAATTATGCTTTTTGAACGTTAGAAGCTTGAGGTCCGCGTTGACCTTGTTCTACTTCAAAAGTAACTTCTTGGCCTTCGTCTAAAGATTTGAATCCTTCGCTTTGGATAGCTGAGAAATGTACGAATACATCGTCTCCGTTTTCGCGTTCGATGAAGCCAAATCCTTTTTCTGCGTTAAACCATTTCACTTTACCTTGTTCCATTGTTGTTGCCTCCTAGTGCTAAAGCACATTGTATTACTATCCTTGCTCTAAGTCATCATCGAAACGAAAAGTAGTACTTTTAGTATTCTTAGTACCGAACATGAATAATTAAACTAAGCATACCATCAAATGGTAGGGATTGCAAATAGTTTAAGCAATCTTTTTCAATCCGTTTCTTTTAAGCCCTAAAACTAAAAGGAAACCTTAATCAAAAACACCCCTGTTTAATAAATAAAATTGAAAAGATCAAGTGAAAAATCTCCACCACTTATTACAAGGGACTCGTGCATTTGGGGTTGGCCGGAAAATTCCCAAATAGGAAAGTGACTCTGGACTTCCTTACATTTCTATATATAAATCTCGCCAAATTTCATCCCACTTTTTCTCCTGCATACGCTCACTATAGACGGGATATAATTTATTATTTCTTTTATATAATGGTGTAGGTTTTACTATCATTTCAAATAAATCAGACAATCCATAAGGTGTCATCACTTCTAGCTTATTATTATGTAATTTCACAGCGATTGCCGTTGGAATTTCAGGGAAATGAGCTACGCCATCATAAGAGGACTCGTAGGGATGAGCACCATTTTTTTCGTGCATGCGTGCTTGATTTTTTACAGACCAAGGTTGCTTCGGCATTAGCCCCTCAAGAATCTTTTCTAACTCCCTCTCCTTGCTTACCGAAGTATCTGTTCGGTCAAAATAAATAACGTCTATATCGTTGATAGGGGTCTTGATATGATGTAAGACATCCCACACTTTGTTTCGAAGCAATCCTGCACAAACCCAACAATCATTCATATTTACCTGTTCAACAACTTCTAACACTGACATGATGTATGGATCATTCGTCATGATTTCTTTGAAGAGAGTTTTATAATTTTTCAGGATTCATCCACCTTCCTCTTCTGGAAATATAATTTCAATTGAAAAAAATTGGCTTTATGACAAAAAACTCACCCTTTTGAGGCAGAGTGAAAGGCAAGCGATGATTTGCTATATTTATAGAAGAGAAAGATACCCGGGTTTCTTTAGTCTGCTTTATTATCCTCTTTTGGATTCTTCCACCCTAATCCCAATGATGTATACAATGCAAATATTATCTCAATACAAACGTCTATCATAATCATATTTCATCAAACCCTAAATTCACCGGCTCCAATGGTAGATACTCCTGCTGTAATATATTCGTTGTAGGAACGGTAGTATCAACTTCTTCAAACTTAAAGCCATCTGCCCATACTTTTCCTTTTCCTATTAAAAGCACCCCAAAGTGAATGGATGCACTATCACTTGGAATATCTAATACAACAGAATAAATATTCCAGTTCGTTGTACCATGTATCGAACGGTTATCCATATTATCAAATTGAATCATGTCACCTGAGGCATTATCCACCCGACACCAGACGCCACATTTTACAACTTTCTCTGTTTTTAAGAAACAGGATACTTTAATACGTTTCCCTTTCCAGTTATCTGCTGAAAAACTCTGCATCATCGTTCCGAATTGCCCTTCGCCTACATCGTTTTTTGAAGCCAGTAAACCTGATCTTGTTCCTGCATGAAAAACTTTCGGGTCGGTTAACATTTCATAAAGATTAGGGTGAGAACCACTTAATAGCCACCCTTTAATATTTGTTTTCTCTGTCATTTCAACTTCCTCCATTCCTTGTAGTGTTCGCATCAGCTTGCGATATTTACCTGGTGGCATTTTATATAGCTCTTTAAAAGAACGTGTAAAAGCTTCTTGTGACTGGAATTGTAGGTCAAAGGCAATTTGAATAATTCTTTCATCTGAATAGAGTAAATACATTGCAGCTGTCGCTAGTCTTCGCTTACGGATATATTCACTGATTGATATGCCTGTTTCTCGCTTGAAAACACGTGACAAGTAAAATTTGGAATAACCAAGTTCAAATGCATAATCCGCTAATTTCCAGTCATCTAGCAAACGGTCTTCTAAGAAATAAATAACATCTTGTGTTACCTTGCTATACATTTAGCTCACCTCACTTTTGAGTGTAAAGGAATTTATAAAGGTAATTTTGATATCATTTGCTATTCGAATTAAAATTCTAATTATTTCCTTTTTTTATATAAAAAAAGATGGCCTGAAATTTCAATTCAACCCACCCTAGACTACAATTCTATATGAAATTATTTAAATCCTTTCTTTTTTTCGCCTAAAGCTTATATGCCCTAACTGAGTTTCCCATCATTTTTATATTCTTTCGTTTATAGATATAAAAACACCCCTTTAGGTAATCTTGAACTATACCCCGAATAATGGACACGATAAAAAAAGTCCCTTATTCGGGGTTTTTCTATGTCCTCATATTAAAACCCCGTTTATAATCAATTT
>NZ_JBIWCW010000013.1:0-78577 GCF_044761665.1 Peribacillus sp. NPDC097295 | reverse complement strand
GTCCAACGCATACCATGCTTTTCTTTTGCATCTGCGAATACACGCTCAATCGTTTCCTTGCGTTTCGCATAGATAGGTTTTACATCTTGATGATGTCGCAGGCGATCTGCTTCTTCCATATTTTCTTGCCAAATATGGCGCGTCACCACTTTCTGGTGGTCTTTGCTTTCTGTACACTGTGATAAAAATGAGCATGTCTTACAAATGTGTTTGGGAGATTTATATTCAAGAACCAACGGTAAGTCATATTTGTTTCAACTTCTTCAATTGTTTTACGCATGGAACGAATACCGAAGGTATATTGAATGCAAGTTTAACCAAAATAACTGGATCGATACTTGGGCGACCTACCTCAGAATACATATCTTTCACCAAATCATAATTGAAAGAGAAATCAATGGCCGCCTCAATTTTACGAACCAAATGGTTCGCTGGCACCAATTGATCCAAAGTAATCATTTCAAGTTGATCTCGCTGAACTGGAACATCCAGATTGTTCTTATGAACAAAACTATGGAGATGAACCCTTGTTGCTTGATCATCTCCATACTCTTCTAGCATATTAGCAAGGCTCTTAATTTCCATTGCGAAGGCCTTTTCTTGCAGCAATCATTTTCTTAGCATTAACAGCTCGTTGTTCTTTGGATAAGAATAAGTCATTCACTGCATCCATTTGTTTAACCACTCTAGGCTTTAAAGAAGCAATCTCATTAGCTTCTTGCTCAGAGATGACAAACCTCTTACTGATTGTGCTTGTTACCGTATCGTCTTCCTCTTTATTACACACTATCATCATCTCCAATTATGTGAATATAGAAGTATATAAATAGTATGCTCTCCATAATGGTAATAATATAATAAAAAAAGTAAATTAACAAAGGAAAGCTGTTTAACCTCGTGCATCCTCACTAACCTGCCAAATATAATTAAACTAAAATAAAATTCCTTTTGAAAGCGCTAGTGCACCTCTATATTATTAGAAGAATAGTGGCAGAGGAAATCCCCATCCTTCATTAGCAGGACTTCAGTTCCACTTTCTTTAATACCCACTACTTTCATATCTTTGGTACCAAAGGTCACATTCACTAACAAAAGTGACGTATTAAGACCGGCTGCATTTAACTCTTCCTCAGATAGATTGCTGCCATTTTGAATGTTTGAGGGTGATGCATTTCCAATACCTATATGGCAAGCCGTATTTTCATCAAACAAGGTATTGTAAAAGAGAGTATTTGCCTGAGAAAGAGGTGATTTATTAGAGACTAATGCAATTTCACCTAGATAATGCGACCCTTCGTCTGTGTCAATGAGATTCTTTAACAGTTCTTGTCCCTTGTCGGCGTAATAATCAGTAATCCGTCCATCTTTAAAAGTCAGATAAAAATCATCAATGACACTCCCCCCATAGATAAGAGGTTTAGTAGCTACCAATTTACCGTTCACCTTATTTTTATGAGGAGCAGAAAATATTTCTTCTGTAGGAATGTTCGGGAAGAAAGGTATCCCTTTTTTATCTACGACACCCCCACCGATATATAGATGATTTTTAGGTAGGCCAACTAATAAATTAGTTCCACGACTATTCGTAAAATGAAGAGCGTCAAATTGGTTCTCGTTTAGAATATTTTTCCTAGACTCGAGGGCTCTATTGTGATTTTCCCAATCCTCTATAGGATGTTTTCCATCTGCTAGAGATCCTTGTAAAATTAAATTCCATAAGGATTGTAAAGCTACTTCTTTACTTAAGTTCGGAAATACTTTATTTGCCCATTCAACGTACGGGACAGCTAGAAGACACCAGCGTACTTCGTGGGATCTGATTTTTGCATAATAATTTCTCAATTTGGTACGAGAGGCCTTTTGGAAACGACTTATCCGTTTTTTGGAAACTTCATTAAAAACCTCTAAGTTTTCGGAAATAATATGGATGTATGCAGCACCTGCATTGTCCCACTCCTTAAAACGGGTAGCCTGCCAATCGGGAAAGTGATCGATGGCACTATCTGCTGCATTTAAGTAAAATTCTTTGATAGACTGTTCATCTGTCCAATCTATAAATACATTTGAGGCTCCCGCCTCATAGGCAACCGTTTGGATTAGACGTGCAAATGTTGCATTTTGTATATCGCTATGAATAATCAATAATTGTTCTTTTTGCAGATTTACACCAGCTCGTACAGCAAGTTCAGCATATTTTTTTAACTGTTCTTCACTAATAAATTCATATATCCCTTTAATCATTTGATATCTCCCTTTTATACATTCAATAGTCTGCGAATTTAGTTAGAAAATTTTCAAGGAGTTTTTCACTTGAATCTGAATGTATGATTATAGTAAGAATCATACATTCAAAAAGGCCGCCATTTGGCGACCTTTTAATGCACTAATGCAACTATTAGTATTAACAAGGACATTAAATCAATAACACTTTTAAGTTTTCATTACTAAATATCCTGTATCTTCATTTTTTCTAATTCTTTTTTCCTCTTAATAGATATATTTTTTCTTCCACTTATCCAGTATCCTATTAGAAAAAATTCGCCAACCACGGCTAAGAGCGTGAACTTCATTATGTTGCCTTCAAGTATACCCGTCATGATGACATATACTAAACTTAATAAATATAATATCGGTAATAAAGCTCCCCAGTAAGGATTCTCTCTTGTAGAAAAAAGATGTTGAAGTGCTATCACTAATAGAATAATTAAAAGACCATACAAATCATTCATTATACGTCATCTCTTTCTTTTTTATATTTTTCAACAATCAGTTTGGCATCTTCTAAGCTTATACGATCATCAATAGAAAGTTTTTTAATAAAACTTATGAATTCCTCGTTCTCTTCACGTTCATTTATTTCTATTTTTTGAATTAACTTATCTAATCTTGTTCTTACAGTTGGATAGGAAACATCGTATAACTTCGCTATTTCTTTTAAAGATCCCGAATTTAGTACAAATTTTTTAACAAATTCAATATCAACCATTTCTAAAGATAAAATCCAATTTGGAACCTCTTTTGAATCCAGTTTCAAAACCTCCCTTTAATAATAATTAATTAAATATTAACATTATTATTAATATTATTCAAATATTTTTTAAAATTATTAATAATAATACTTTCTCCTGTAATAATATTAACTACATAAAAAGCTTATAGTGTTTGCTTTATTTCCCTGAACTAAATGAAGTAATCCGATGTTCAGTTAAGAACTCAATAAGTTAAGTTTTATTTACTAACTTACCTGGATAGTTCATTAAGGGGGTCTTTTCAGATGCCTTTTTCTTGAATTTGAATGTATGATTATGTTAAGAATCATATATTCAAAATGCCGCCATTCGGCGGCATTTTTCTTTCTTTAAGTAACCATACCCTCCCTATTCATTCCCACCTGGAAGTACAACAGTAAATGGTTTTAGTTCCTTACTTGGGACAAAGCTTGAAAAGTTAAAAAGCAATATTGTATTTTCCAGTTTAAAATTCTCAATCTTTTCTTCTCCATTTAAGTCAAAAGTAGATTGGAAGTGTGCTGTCTTTTTATTGATAGTTTTCACTTTATTCATGCTAATGCTATGATTTTTAAGTGGTACTGGATTTTCAGAATCTATTACTCCTATATATTCCTTATCGACCAGCAAAAATTCATATTTCAAATTATTTTCAAATAAATCAAGTTGGTGTTTACTCAATTCCTTGGAGAGTCCTGTAAATTTATAATCAATTACTAATTCAGTACCCTTCTTGGTTATTTCATTTACCTTAAGGCCAAGATTAAGCCGTTCACTTTTAAACGCAAACGATTTTTTGTCCAATAGCTGTTGTACTTTTGGGTCTGATATAGACAGCTGCGGATAAAAAGTTAGTGAAGTAGTATTTGAGTTCAGCTTAGTCATTTTTGTTCGCGCAGTACTATGATATCCATCTTCTTTTACCGATTCCTCAAGTAATGTTCTATTTCCAAACCTATATACCTTTCCTTTATTGTCAATTGCTTTTAATATATATATATCATCGCCCTTGTATTTTTCCACGGTATCATAAATTAGTGAAGATGAAGCCTGTGCAGTAAGAATCTCTTTAATACGGATTTTGACCCCATCTGCTAGGTATTCTTGTTCCTGCAAAATAGCAAGTGTACTGTTTTTTTCTTGCTGAATAGGAATATCAAAATCCCAGTCACCTTTTATCCCGTTTATATAATGAATAGTAATAGGCAGAGTAAAATTATCCTTAATAGATTTATATGGATATTCCATTTTCCATTGGAAATTGTATCCTCCCTCGACCTTCCTAATGTCTGTCGACTGTCCATTCAACCAAGGGTCATTGTCCCCTTTATTATGTTCGAAATTCACATCAAAACTAACTTCCCCTTTTTCGTTATGCCCTTTTTCAACACTTTTATCTACAAATCCCGTAATTGAAACAACATTTCCATCAAAGTAAGCTTTTGTTAGTCTTACAGTCACACCATTTTCTGTTATAGATTGATTTAATTCGGTAACTGCATCCTGCGTCTCCAGCTCTACCCCCATTGAATCATCAAACTCTTGAAAGATCCCGCCAATTAAGGGTGCATTAGCTAATACTTTGTTCATAGTAGGATTAATAAAACCAGAGGCGACAGTTATTCCAAGAAGAACCGCGGCAGTAGCCAAACCTGCAAAAATTTTCTTTTTCTTTGCTTTCCCACCTTGTCCAGCCATTTTCAAGCCTTTATCAATTGCTTTAAACACTTTTTCTTTTGGCACATCTATTTTATCAATTGCACTTTTTACTTCCTTGTTATCCATGGCATTTGTCCTCCTCTTCTTTATAAGACTTTTTTAAATGGGCTTTCCCCCTGCTTAAATAAGTTTTGACAGTTCCTTCGGGAATCACCATAACTTCACTAATGGTTTTAATAGAATAATCATAGTAGTAAAACAAAATAATGGCGGTTCGATAATTCTTTTTTAGCTGTCCAACGGCATTCAAAAGAGGTATTGCTTCGTCATGGTCTGAATGATCTGTTACCGATAAATTAGACAATATTTCGTCTGTAAGTGGCACAATAATATTTCTACCCTTAAGGATTTGGCTAGCACAACGAATTATGATTTTGGTAAACCAAGTCATAAAGTATCCCGGTTGCTTTAATGAATAAATACTCGTATACGCTTGATATGTTGCCTCTTGGACTACATCCAATGCATCCTCTTCGTTATGTACATAAAGATAAGCAGTACGATAAATTTGTTCATGGTGTTGCTTGATGAGTTGTTCAAAGGCCTTTTTATCACCCTTGATTGCCTTTTTAATCAGCTTATCATTGCCGTACTCCATTTCTCTTTCACTCCCTTTCAACTATTAGTGGGAAATATCTTTAGAAAAGTTTCAAAAAGATTTTTAGAACAAGCAAAAGATGTAAATATTCTACAAAATCGCTTAATGAAATAACCTCCCGATTGTTAAATAAAAGTATTTTTTTACTTGAATATGAACGTATGATTATACTAATTATCATACATTCAAACCCTTGATTTCATTGACTTTTTTTATTTTTTCTCTTTATACTAAAAAAAGAGAAAAAATCGTACATTCAAATCCTTGGTACATAAGGGTTCAGAAGACCGATTTTGAGACGTGATAGAAAGGTCGATGAATCATGACAAAACAAAAAGATGTGCAGCCGATCCGTGATCAGCAGCAACTCGAAGATATGAAATGGGCGCTGAAGCGCCATTGTTCGGAGCGTGATTATATCCTGTTTGTCGTAGGGTGCGAGACCGGCCTACGGGTTGGGGACCTACTCAAGCTTACTACGAAACAAATCCTGGACCTCAAAGGCAAACACCATAAGATCCTTCGGGTCAAAGAAGGCAAAACGCAGAAAATCCGCGACATGTATATCGCGAATTGCTTCGAAGAGGTCTTTGCGTACGCCAAAAACCTTCAGAGTCCCTATTTATTCCCGTCTAGGAAGGGAGAATACCCCATTACCCCTACGCAGGCTTACAGGCAGCTAAACAAGGCCGCAGAGTTTGCGGGCGTGGAGCATGTCGGCAACCATACGTTACGGAAAACGTTTGGTTACTGGTTTTACAAGGCTACGAAGGACATTGCCATGTTGCAGCGAATCCTGCATCATTCTCATCCATCCGTTACCCTGCGTTATATCGGCATTACGGAAGAAGAAACGAATAACGTCTTAAAAACATTTAGTGTCTTTCACTAATTATTGTTTACTTATTAGAAATTGTTTCAAAATCAACTTGTCCAACCTTTAATTACATGTCAGTGCTCCCTTATAATTTTGTCCTTTTATCCAACAATTACTACGAAAAAACAAGTAAATTTTAATAGTTTGTGATGTTGGGATTTCTGACATTGGTTATTTCAAATAATGTCAGTATTTGAAGCTTAACTAATTTATAAAAATACGTAATATTTTAAAAAAGGGGAAATTTCATGAATAGAATTGCTCAAAGTCTTAAAGAAAAACGTGCAGAAAAAAAATTAACTCAACAAGAATTGGCTGATTTATTACATGTATCAAGATCTACTATTTCAAATTGGGAGACAAGTAGGAACTATCCGGATTTAGATACATTGATTAAGATTAGTGATCTACTTGATATTTCTCTGGATATTATGCTTAAGGAGGAAACCGGGATGGTAAATGAAATTATGGAAGAAGTAAAAAATGGTACTAAGAGAAAGTGGTTATTACGTTTAATTGTTCCATTATTTCTAATAACTTTGTTCATATCAATCTATTCGGTTGTACAAAATGTTTCTTCTGTTCATAATTATTTTTTTCCTATGAAGACAGGAATAGTTAAAGAAGTTAAAAAAGATGAATGGCATTCTATTAGCTTTGAAGCAAATGATTATTTAATTTTTGATAATATTTTTTGGGATAAAGAGATAACAAATAGTGCTAATAGTAAAGGCGATATAATACTACGTATTAAAGATTCAAAAGGTAAAGTTGTTGAAGGAAATTTAGAGATTCCTCAGGGAAAAAGTATCATTTTCGAAAAAAACAAAAAAAATGAGAAGTACTTTCTTGAAATAAAAGGGCAACCTGGTGAGTACATAGTAACAATTACATGAAGTGTTTTTCTTTTATGGGATATTTAAAGATATAAATTAAAGTAAAAAAACTGGCGTAATCTATACTCATTCATATGTTTGTTAGATAGTTTACATAAACCTTTATTATCGGCATCACCGAAGAAAAAACGAATAACATCTTTCACTTAGCTTAATGCTCAACTATAAACTTATATGTTGAGAGTTGACACATACTGCGATATAAAATTGAAATGATGAAAAAAAAGGGTTTCTAAAAATAACAGCCTCGCTTGATTTTTACTTATTTGTTTTTACTTTCTTTATATCTTTTGAATGCAAAAACTATGGCGGTGAGCAAGAAAAGAAATCCTAAAAGCGAGGCGTAAATTGTAGAGTGTCTCCAAAGTAAATATAATACGTTTCCTAAAGTAAAGCTGAATATTGAAAGCATTAAGAATACAAGCGTCATTTTACATTTAAAAAACAAAGTGTATCACCTCTTATATACTTATATCGAATTAAGCGAGGGAAATTTTCAAAAAACAATAACAATTTTAATGCACTGTACGAATAAACTGCGTAACAAAAAAATCAAGATTGATAAAAAAAATTAATGTTACTTCGAAAATAAACAGCTAGTTAACATAATTCAAATTATCAGAAAATCCACTACCCTTGTCACAGTATCTAAAAAAATCTGCTCTTATTTTTAAAATGATACGTCCAGCATTCATCATGCCCAGCAGATATTTGATTTTGAAAAACAAAAGGCAGGTCACCCTGCCCCTGTTTCATATTCTTAGATTCTATTAACCCGCCCATTGAATTTTTCCTTCCAATAGCCCTTTTTCATATCTGCAATTGCCACGCCCGTATTAGTTTGTGCACCTATGAATTGACCATTTCCCATATAAATGCCTACATGCCCATCTATTTTATATGTGTCAAAGAATACTAGATCTCCCGGTTTCATTTCACCTTTGGAAACCGGCTTCCCTTTATTTTTCAGCGTTTCCGTGCTTGTGGAACCCAACGGTCCCAAATCGACGCCCACTTCTTTGAACGCCCAATGGACGAAGCTTGAGCAATCGAAGCGCCCCATGGCGATGTCCGTTTGGTTTCTCCCGCCTCCAAAGACATATTGGGATCGGCCGATGTACTTATTCCCTACATCCACAACGGCAGTCCCGGTCTTGCCTCCACTGCTTCTGCCACCGACCTCTACATATCCTTCAACATATCGATCGGCATATCCCATGATTTCTTCCACATACCAGTCGGCATGATTATAAGCGAAGACGGCCTCCCGGATGCGTCCTTCCGTTGCACCATTTTTTGCAAGGTAATGGGCCGCAGAGAAAATGGCATCCTCCATGTTCCATGGATCGGCTTTTCCATCCCCATTCGCGTCAACCCCATAGCCGCCGTATTTCTTAATCATTGATGGATCGGTCAAGATCTCTTTAGGAATGCTCGCATTTCCTACATCATTGCCGACGGGATAGGACCAACCTATCCAAGTCAACGGCATGAACTGCATGTGCCCGACTGCTCCCACCGGGGAGACCATATGGACCGTGGAAAAGACGGTCTCCACCCTATGGTGGGCCGCAAGGAGGTTCCATGGGACGCCATATTTCTTTTCCGCGGCTTTGTAGATGGCGATATAATTAGCAGGGATTTCATTCGCACCGAATTCCGAAATCTCACCACCATAGAATCCTTCTTCAAAATCAGCATTCCCCTCCCCTCCTGTAGAGGAAAGAATCACGAACAGGAAGAAGATGGCTCCTGCCATGACAAGTAGCACTGCCGCCGCCACTCCCACTATGACCGGCCAACCCAATGTGGAACCGGCTACGGCTGCACCCTTTTTGACGGCAGCTTTCACCAGTTTTTTCCCGACAACTTTTCCACCTGTACCAGCTGCCTTTTTTAATGCGGAACTTCCTTCCATCTCCTGGCTGTTGGGATCATCAATTTGGGACATTGACTCTCACATCCTCCACTTTCCATTCTCCTTCCACATCTCTCAATCCAACTAAATACCAATCTTCCGTTTCTTTCACTTTCCCCTCACTGGATTTCGCCTTCCCTTTGACCATCACATTCCAGCGAATGACAAGCTTGCTTTTATTGACCACCGTTGTGATCTCCGTCTTCCTTACGGTCAGATGAGACCGTTCGAGCACCTCTCTCCTGCCATTCCGTTTCATTTTCTCGTACAGGGCCTTCATCATGTAAGGTTTCGCCTGTTCCAAATATGCCATCGGTTCATCCGCATCGTACGTATGGAAGGCAGTGACGAATTTAATGGCAATCATTTGGGTGCCCTCTAATTCTTCACTGGAAAACCGTTCGGTCTGGTCATACTCATTCTTTCCTTCCATATATACTTCTTCCCTGTCCGTTGTTGATGTTTTGTTCAATGGCTGATTCGAATCTTTGGTATCCTGTTTAGGTGAGACGATACTTTCAGCATCCCCATGATTCACGGTACGAAAGAAAGTGAAGAACATAAAACCGATGACAAGAAACACGACCAACAGGAAAAGAAACAGTTTGATTCGGTCACTTTTGCTATTATGAAAATCCCATCCGAACATCAGTGAGCCTCCTAACGACCTGAATTTCTCCCTCGCTCCCCATTCGTACCGGCCTTGTTTTCTGGATGAACCGTTTCCTTACGGTTCACGCGTATCTCCAGACTGTTTGTACGCATGTTTTCGCTTGTGACTTCCCTGGTTATGTTCTCTTTCTCCATGTGATGCTCATGAACCTTACGATTCGTTTCGGTGACATGCTTGTTGCGTTCTGTAACGTCATGGACAGTGCGCTCATTATTTTCATGATGGCTGGAAGTCCCATTGACTGCATCGTTGATATCATGTTCCTGGAGACGAACTTCTTGTGTCTTCTGATTCTCTGGAAGATCGGTTCTTCCGGAATGTGGACGATTTGAAGTATCTGCAAACTGCATGTCTGCCCGATCCATGGAAGCTGCGGCCTCACGGTTACCGCCTTGAGGATTTTGGCGATTGGCCAATGGGATTCTTGCCCGATTGACGACCAGCCCGCGGCGGTTGCGACCCTCTTTCATGGAAGAAGCATCCCCATCCACCACCGGTGTCTCTTCCTGGTTATTATTTCGATCCATCAACTGCTCACGATCGACACTTGCATTCTCGATACCTGACCTATTCTTATAGGACTCCTGCCCCTCTTGAAATTCCTCATGGCTCCTGTCCGCCATCGTTGCTGAGGCAACCACGCTCAACATACCTGATTTCGTGGCCTGGAGTTGTTTCTTCCTTTCTGCCAATTGGACTTTGGACAGCAATCCGATTTTCCCTTCACCTCTCGTGCGATTGGCCAAGGGCTGGTTCCGGATTTTTCCTTGATGGTTATCTCCACCCAAAAGGTTCCTGCCTTGCCTGGCCCCATTCCTTGCCTGGTTGTATTTCTGCCGATACCCCTGTATAGTGGCCCCCGTACTCGTTTCCACGTTACTGACGGCCGTAGACACAACATGGAACAGATCTTTTCGTTTGGCCCAAACCCCTACAAAACAGATGATTTGTAAGAGCATCATGCCAAGATACCCTAAATTGGAAGCTTCCGTAGCCCGGTACAAAATCGCTGAAATCCCGAAGAGGATGGTCAGTAACAAGGCGATCGCTATTTTCATCAGCTGGGCATGCAGCACCTTCATGGCCCAAACGAATGCCGATTGTTGCCACCTCGGGACCAAGGCCATGAGCAACGGGACCGGAGCAATCAAGACCAAAGCGAGAAAGATCATTTGATAGAGGATGATCGAACCCGAAACAATCAATAGAAATAGCCCGATGATGGTATTCGCAACGAATAGCAATGGTACAAAACCAACGCGCTGTGTGACTCCCTTTATGGACATCATCGTATTGTCGTTATCTTCAACTTCTGATTGGACAACTTTAGCTCTTGTTTCTGCATCCGCATAGGGATCGAGAGACAGTACTTTATCGACACGTTCTCCTTCCACTTCAGTCGTACCATACTGCATGAGCATATACGGTTTTTTCACCATGAGGTCGAACATCTGGTTGCGAATCGTGGCGATCCCTTCTTTTTCCGTATAGGGGGAACCCGGATTCACGATGCTTGCGGATACGGCCAAGATATCGCTCTGAAGGGTACCTGACCAATCGTTGAGACCTTTTAAAATCGATGGGGCATTGGAGAAGAAACCAAGGGCGAAGACGAAAAGGATGATGGAGGAAAGCAAACCACCCCATGCCCGGCTGCTTTCCCGTTTCACCATGCCCACATACGTCGCCCAAGCTCCTACGATCCCAATGACGAATGTGACAAGCAATGGCCACAATCCATTGGGCATGAATCCCCCTGGCCCGAAACCGGCGATATTCTGGATGGCCGCCCCGACTTCTTCCGTCACATTGGAAACGAAATCAAGATCGAACGCCTCCTGAACGATCAACATCGTGAAGTTCGCCAATAGGACATTGACGGACCAGATGGAATTGTTCATTTCGTTGAGGGCGATGTAAATTTGTTTCCCGGCGCCATCGGCCCAATTCCAAGGCATCCAATCGCCATCGGTATCCACCCACGTATCCAGTTGATAGTGATGTTGGGGATACTGGTTGTATTGTAGATCCACTTCCCCTTCCACCTTTTTTTCGGTTTCCTGTGGAACCAGATTATCTTGAAGGCTTTCTGCAGAAGCTGGAATCTGCAACCCCAGAACCAAGGTGACGAACAACAGAAAATATTGAATTAGTCTTATCATTCATCATGCAGCTCTCTTATCACATCGGGTTCTAGGTCTTCAACGAGTTTGTCAAAGTTGCGGATATCCCCATATTCTGCACGTTTCCATCCACTGTCCGTATGAATGACTTCCATCTTGTCCGTCTTCAATTTATTTGTTTCCGACGGGTATTCATAGGTGATTTCATAAAAGTAACGATTTTCATCGACTTTCCATTCAGTCAATTTGTAGTTCTGTATCGTTTCATCGTTATCCGGACCGTCATCGGCGTCTAAGATGTCTTTGTCTTTATCTAATAGTTCTATTTTTTTTGATTGATCCTTTTGTACATGGGCATTCGCCCATTCGATCGGTATCGTGTCCGGGCCTTTTCCATCAATCTCGTCATTACCGCAGGCGACGGCAATCATGACAAGAAACAACATGCTCATGCTCCTTATCCACTTCTTCATACAATCACGCCCTCTTTCCTGGATTCGTGTTTATCTTTTGGATTTCTACCATCCATCGGAAGTTTCCCATCAGGAATGATGTTACCGACATCCACTTCGACCGGTGGACGTGTATCAAAGGCATCGAACAAGTCTTTGAATAATGCGTTGATGGAAACCACCCCGACGCGTCCGGTGATATCCTGGAACAGGCATTGGCCATTTTGTAACTCCCTTAATGTGGAGGCGTTGTATTCGGTATTCTTCAAATTAAGCAGGGAAAGGACATGTTCAATTTCTTTCGGGTCGGTACTTCGGAAGGCGAATTTCATCCCGATGTTATTTTTCATTTTCTCATCCAGCAAGTCATTAGCATTCTGGGTGACGAAATAGATTCCGGCATTCATCGAACGGCCAGCCCGGACAAGCCGTGTGGCCAAATGGCTACCCTGACTCGTATTCAAGACGGCCCAAGCTTCATCGAGCAGGACTGTTTTAAAAATCCGTCGGTCATTATGGATGAATTTAAGGGCGAAGGACGATATCGGCAGCATCATCGCGATGGACAGCATTTCCGACAAGTTGTACTTTTCCTGCGGGGTATCCGGTGCCGGCAACTCCAGGTTTTGTATTTGCAACACGTTTAAGGCCGTTTTCAGGTTAATCGCCGAGTCATCCCCCCCTTCACCAAAAAGCAATGGGGCAAAGGATAATCCACTGAAGGAACGGATATGCTCCCCAAGTTGCCTGGCATCCTCATCCTTGCTGGTCAATAAGGTTTGGACGACCTTGCTCAAGCAGGGTTTTTCCCCTTCCGCAACGGCACGGACAGCCTGTGTCAATTTCGGGAATCTCCTCGAATCATCGAGCCGGACCCCCGTCAAAAAGGTCAGGATATCAAGTGCAAGCGTTTCAGCCTCCTTGACATCGGCATGGATCGAGAATGGATCAAGGCGGCCCTTGTCCTCCGGCTTGGTGGAAAGGGAAATGATGTTCACCTGGTCCCCAAGCTCATAAAGGTCCGTTTTCCAATTTCCCCTTTCCCCCTTCGGATCGATGACCAGCGCTTTTCCTCCCGAAAGGACAGAAAGATAGGTAATCAGGTTGGCACTGAATGATTTTCCCCCGCCAAGGGATCCCAAGAACGCGGCCGAAAGCGCATTTGTCTTGGTCCCTCGAATGCCCTGTGCTGCACGGTTCGGCATGATGTAAACCGGCTGGTCTAGGATTCCTGTGCTTCCAATGAAGAAACCTTCCCCGTCCCCCAGTTGCTTGGTGGCCCCGAACATGCTGCCGGCGACCGTCGCGGGTTCCATGAAATGCACATAATCCTTGATGAAGCGCCTGGACCCTGGCAGGAATTCATTGAAGGCCAGCCATTGATCGCCATAGGGTTGCTCCACCTGGAACATCATGTCCTGATACATGTCCTTGACGGTATCGCAACGACGCTTCAACTCATCTTCATCAGGGGCGGATACCGCAAGGATGATGGAGGCCTTGATCAAGGGCATCCTCGACTTTTGCAGATGGGCTTCCAGCTCCTGCGCTTCGGCCCTGCCGTCCAGGATATTCAATCCCGTTTCATTTCCCGTTTCCCTTGCATGCCTATCTTGGTCCTTCAGCTCTTTCTGGGCGTTCCGGACCGAAGACAGGGCCTTTCGATTTTCCAGGGTCTCCGTCCGGACGCTGATTTCCACCGGGAAATCGAGATTCTGGATGGCGTACATCCACTCTTCACCCGGGAATTGCATTTCATAAGGGACATTTGATATGGTCAGGAACGCAACATGCCCTTCCACTTCCTCCCCTTCATGGATTTGCTTGAGGATCAGGCTCCGTTTGGGGGTCTCGTCCACCAACCCTTCTGAAAGACGTAAGACGTCATGATATAAAGGGCGGCGGACCGTGACGTCACCTTCTTCGAATTCCTTATAATTCACGCTATAGGCAGGACTCCAATTCTTGATGACCGGGGCCTTACCAACGGAACGATACCAGTTCCTCCGGATCAGCCATTGGACGTCCTCTTCCGTTACCGGCTCGGCCTTCAAGCGAGAGTGGACCTTGTTATATACGCGTCGCTCGGCTTTCCGGAACCGGTCCATTTCATCCTCGATGATTTCCGGCGTATCGAGGCCCGACGCTTCATGCACACCGCCGATGAATTCCTTCCAAGCTTCCTTCAGGTCCTGAAGGAGGGAATTCCTTTTCTTGCTTTGGTCGGGCTTCAGAAGTTTCACGCCTATGAAAAAACGATATTCCGTCCCTTCCTTTCCCAACAGCTTTTCAAGCTGCACGGCTGCATCATCCGTATGCTTGATGGCTACTTCCTTCAATGTCCCTGATAATCTGTCTTTAAAACGGTCGTGCTTTTCATGGATCGACTGGAAGTTGGGGACGACCAACAGATGCGTATCCAGATTGATCTGCCAAAAGAATTGCTTGAGCTTCGTGAAGATCACATCTTTTTCGTCATCCGCCAAAAAATCATAGTTGTATCCGGCTAACTGGTAATAGGCCCAACATGCTCCATCCTGGGAGAATACGAGATTCCCCTCGAAGTATTTAATCGGAAACTCGATGTTCATCGGCATCATCCCTCTCCTGATGGCTCAGTTGACGATAGCCAACCTTGCCTGGATATCGATAAGGTTTTTTCACGCCCGACACCTCTTTATAGCGATTATGGTGATGGGGGGATAAATGATACTGTATAGCCCGTAGGAAAAAACGGTGCGGGGCCTTTCCGTCTAATAATTGCTTCGTAAAGAACCAAGCGAAAAGACCCGGCAGAAAAATATATTCAATCAACCCGAAATCAAGTAAGTTTAAAGGAGGAAAATGGTTCAAGATCCAGACAATCAATACGCCGCCCCCGAAAAATCCTATCTGCCGGTACGTCAAGGGGAATGGAAGGGGGATGTCCTGGATTCCATACATGACCTTTTCCACTTTCCATACGCTATTGTAGGTTCTTAAAATCTTCGGTTTCATGGTATTCCTTCACTTCCCTCTATCTTTAACTTCCAAAAACCGTTGACCACAATTTGGCACCTAAATCCTTGACGCTGTCAGGCGTGAAGACGAATACGCCGACGATCATGGCAAAGACGGCGAATCCTATGAACCTGGAAAACTCCCGCCTTACCAAAAAATAAATTGCAATGGCTCCAATGATCACTAAGAATAACGCTCCTACCTGGGTCGAAAACCAACTTTGAATGTTTTCTCCAAAATTCATGTTCCATCACCCTCCTGATATGGGGAAATCATTGATTCTTCAATTCCTGGACAAACCAGCGACTTTCTTCTTTCACAAGTTTGATTTCATATGGATAGGACAGTTGTGCCTTAGATCGGTTTTCCTCGAAAAGGACGGTTGCCTGCACGTCATAATGGTCCTTCCCCTCTCCTTGTTTGATCACGATGTTCTTGATTTGCTTGAACGTGAGGACCCCATTCATGGATGGGATTTCCTCGCCTTTGAGGTAATAGGATAATTCCTCCTGTGTTCCCGTTGTATAGACTTTAAAGAAGGTGTTCAATCCCGTCTTGATTTCATCCTCTAGTTGACTATCCATGATTTTTCCGGTTTCATCGATAAGGGTATCCGTTTTGATGTCCGGTTTTTTCTCTGCTGCTTTGAAATGGGGGATTTTATGGACCACAAAGGATTTTCCATCCGTCTTGATGGGAACAACCCAATACTTTTCATGGGGCCCGTCTTTTTCTTCTGTGGCTTTAGGGGGGGTCTTTTTCTTTTTCGCTGCCCTTTCGACGGCTTTCAGATCGGGTGGGATCGTTTTATTTAACGTGTGCCGTAAGCGAATCGTAATCAATGCCGTGTCTTTTCCCGTTTCTTTCACGTTCCAGATTTGGGAATCGAGAAGGATACTGCCCCACTCCATTCCCTCGAAGGAAAGTCCAGCCTGTTCATCCAGGCCCTTTGCAAGGAATGGCGCCAATCTTTCCTTACGCCTTTCCTTGCCATCCTCGGTGTCTTGCCAATCGAAATATTGAATTGCGAAATTTTGGGCGAATGATTTTCCCCCTTCTCCTGCTGCCGGGTTGACCCTTTTCATTTCTTTTTGAACCGGTTTTTCTTCCGTGGTCCCGGCTCCCGCATTCCCTACCCTGACGATCGCAACGATGGATAAAAACATGATCATTGCGAAACCTGTCCAAAAGGCTGCTTTGATTGCCTTCTTCCTCCAAATCGTTTGGGGATATTTGCGTTTTTTCATAATCCTCACCTTCTTCATTTCATCATGTCATCCATGGTTTCCCTGCGCCGTTCCTTTCTCCTAGATTCTTCCCCCAACGCCCAAACGGCCAAGGAGATGAACCCAATCACACCGATCGTTGCCCAAAATCCATGTTTTCCATAAAAACCTTTGACCAGCATGATGACGTCATCAGCTGCAGAAGCGAAGACGGGAAATTCATCATAAGCAAATTGGAACAGAAAGTATCCGACCCCGAACATAATGATTAGAATGACGAGGACGAATAGAAGTCTCTTCATGAATCGGAAAAGCATTTCCTTGATCGTGTGGTCGGCTGGTCTGGTTCCGCGTTTCACCTTGTAAGCCACCTCTTCAAATCCCTCCTTCCGAATCTTACAGGCTATGACATATAACTACCCATAAAACACCTTATTTTTCCAAAAATATAGTAAATTTTGTAATTTTATTCTATTTTTTTGTCCATCGTATACGAATGATCGGGATTGCTGGAACCTTTGGCCCTCCAGTTCGCACCGTATGGATTGGCTAACACTTCATCGTACACACCATAAAGGACGGCATTGATCGCCCGGGTATCCACGTTTTTTGTGTGATGGACCAATTGCTTTCTTTCGGTTGGTTTATCCGAAAGGAACAGGATCCGGACGGCGGAAATCTCCACACCCCAGGTTAAATCATTTTTATAGGCCTTCTTCGCGCAATAGGCGTTATACCTTTTCAATTTTTCCATCGACACTTCCGCCCTTTGGCGGCTACGCTCCATTTCGACGAAATAGAGGAGGAAATAATCGATTTCATTGATGGTCCGTTTCATGATGAACGCCCCATCCGGCCGGATGACGGTATGTGCCGGATACCTTTCCTTCCCTCGCGTATCCATTATCTTTTGCCCATAATTTCGGAAAGCTCGCCTTTCTGAAAAATACTCATGATACGTGATGTTCTCGCTGCCCCCCTCGGCTGCATAAACGGATTGTAAATGCGCCAAACGTAATGAATGGTAGATATATGTGGGCGTCCGGTTCGCCCAACGGGCATCCCAATCGGCTTCGCCGAGGATTTCCTTGACCTCTTGAACCCCTTTGGTATCGAGCGTATACACAAGCTTGTTTCTCCCTTGTTCCAGTTCTTTGGCCAATGGGAAGGATCGGACGTACCCCTCGGTTTCAAGCAGTCTCATATGTTTCGAAATATACGGTTTGCCGAAAGGTGTACCATCTTCCTTCAGGAAAATGTACTTTTCCAGGTACGATACATCCACAAAGACTAAGTCATGCATGGCTACAAAAGCTGACTCTTCCCTTACACCTATTTTCTTGACCATTCTCGCTCCCCCTACTAAACGAACAAATCATCTGGCTCATCATTTTTTTTCTTTTCTGGTATGCCTGTTTCTTCAACGTCCTCGTTGGTGACGTCGATATCTTCAGGATTGGATTTACCGTTCGGCCCATCCCCCTGCAAATCGATTTCCTGGTTTTCCTGATTCGATATCGCCATTTCGTCAAAAGCCAAATGTCCACCGGAAGACGATTCTCCAGCTATTTGACCTTTATCTGTTATATCAAGATCGTATGGGTTTCCTTCTTTCGCATCATACTCAGTTGATGCAAAAGGATTTTCGAGGGGGAATCCAAGGACGTCCATCTCTGTGCCTTCAACGAAAAGCTCTTCTTCCCCATTTTGGTCTACCCGGGCTGAAATCGTCATCCATTCATTCTCCGTCTCCTGATTCTCATGTAGCATCGCCTCTGCAAGGGTCCGATCCTTTATGGTCGGGATGAACCCATCATAGTGGGCCGGACCTGGCTCCTTCATGCGAATCAGGAAAGGGCGGGTGCGTTCATTCCCCACCTGCATTCGGATGTATGCGTGATATGGCTCCACTTGCAGGTAATCCGATTCTTTTAGGACTTCCGAAGTCATCGACCGATTGACGTATTCCGCATCGTCTGGTTCTCCCAATCGAAAGGATACGAACGTTCCGAAGTTCCGGAAGATGGCTGATGCGACTTCCCTTGGTAGCTGGTCCTTGATCCCCTGCATCCCCAAAATGATGGAAACCCTGTATTTTCGCAGCTCTGATGCAAAGGATTCGATGGCATCCGTGCTGTGTTCCATCAAGGTCGGTGCTTCGTCCACCATAACAAAGTGATACGGCAGCTTATCTCGTTCCATCGCCGGGGTGTCCGCCCGGCTTTTTCCTGCCAGTTCCGCAAGGGTCAAGCACATGGACCCGATAAGTTTCTTTTCGTCACTCGTCAATTCGGACAGATCGAGCAGGTTGATCATTCCCTGGTCCATGCTTTCCCGGAATCTCAACCCATTCGTCTTGGCCCTAAGCATCTGTCCCATTACTCCCGACAAGGTGATTTTCCGTAGCTTGTTGAGTGTCGAATTCGTTTTCGCTTGCAGTTCACGATCCTTCAATCCCTGCAAATTATTAAAATATAGATACAGGTCGCGTTCGATGGGGATGCTTTGATCGAGGCGCTCAAGCACGCCCTCCCGATATTCGGGATCGCTCAGGAGCCTTTGCAGGTTCGGCAAGCTTGCTTCACCAAGTCTTTGCAAAACGATGCCCCCATTCAGGAAGTTATCATCGATGAAAGGGATGGCTAGATCCGAATCTACGTCCACATCCTTCAATTCCTTCGGTAAGGGCGTAGGCCGCATCTTCAGGCGGTTTATCCGGTTGCTGTGGACCCTTTCACTCGGAAGCCTCATCATCGCCGCCATTTCCTCGGAACCAAGAATTAAACGCTTCTTCATCCTCTCCATGGGGAATATCCGGTTTTTGAACTCCCAACGGAACAAGGGCCGGATAGTCCTAAACCACCACCATTCACGGGTTTTCAGCTGATTGAGACGTCCACTTGAAAATGTCCCGATCGATCCCTTTGCGCTTCTGATCAACTCCTTGGAATCTGGTGCGTCTTTCCCAAAAGCCACCACTTTGATCGCCATCCTTGAAAGGACCCTCGTGGACTTCCCTTCAATGGCGGAAAGGTATAATTCATTGTCCTGCCGCAACGATTCATCAGCTTCATATTGCCTATGGAATTGTTGCGTGATTCCCCGAAAGCTTTTTTCAGTACGGTAGGCGGGTTGCACAAGGAATTGCATGTGGACTTCTTGACCTTCCTCCAAACCATCTAAAAATTCAATCAATTCTGCCTGTGTATCGACCACTTCATTATGATAGGTCTTAATCGGCACGGTCCAATGGCTTTCCATGAATAACCTGGTTGCTGCATGTGGCCGGGAAAAGTCTACTGCCCGATCCTCCACTTCGACAATCTCCACATCCGGATGTTCCGAGTAATATTTACTCTTGAAGGCACTCCCAATATGTACATCCGGAACCCAGATGTAATACCGAATCTGTTCCTTCGTAGCAACAATTTCCCAACTAACCCAATCCTGCTTGACCCATCGTCTATACCAAGGCTTGGTTAAAAAACTTAACAAGGTAGTCCAGGCCGTTTCATCTTTAAAGTACAGGATCTTGGCATCCATCGTCGTCCTGAGCTCATAGACCTTGCCCTCTTTCGGAATCAAAAAAGGAAACACATGGTATCTCACACGCTCTCACCTTCCTTCTCAAAACATTACCCTTACTTCAAATAACAAATACAATTCTTTTATCCCTTGAACTTATCTCTTACTCTTACTCTTACTTACTCTCTACCTCTCTCTACTTACTTACTACTCTCACTACACACACACACACTCTCTCTTACTCTCTCACCACCTACCCCTCCCACCCCTATATTCATTTAATTTGGGTAAGTGGATTATTTATCTAAGGTCCTGTTAAATGGTCACGGATTGGAAACATGGAAATCCGTGACCATTTAACAGGACCTGCCTTGCTTCAACCCATCCAACTCAAAAATTAATAGGGAAGGTGGCAACCTCATTTATGCCCCATTAATTTTCAAACCAACAACCTATTTATTTCCATAATTTTAACATAACCACACAATATTGGTAGCGAACTAATATCCTAATTTTTGGAAGTTACTTTGGAACTAGTGTTCTTATTCAATCCATCCATTATTCATTAAATCTCTTCGTGACGCTTAATGAAAAATGAAAAACCCCAGACTAAAACTACTCCCCATATGGAAAAGACCGGAATAAATTCACACTTGTAAGACAATAACCAAAAGTAATTCCCCCCATAAAACGCTTAAGAAAGGACCAATAATAAAAAAATAAATAGGAATTCAAATAACAAAATGTCCTCAAAAATTAAAAGCAATACATAGAAACAAGATTAGTAGAGTAGCTGCTAGGAGCAGAAGGCAAGGATACTATAGATATGTAATGGCAGACTGGCTTATTAAATTCAAGTGTCTTTTCCCCGGTGGCGAGGTCCCTGGGCGGTATAGGATGTCCAACTCGTAGTTTAGTAACTCTGATCTTAACGACGGGAACACTAGGGTTCTTGGAAATGCAGTTGCTTGGGGAAGGAGCTCGGCAAAGGTCATTTGGGCCTGTTCGATTCTTTCCTGGCGTTTCCACAACAAGTTCCTGCACATCATCGATCGGCTTGCCACTTTCGTATAAGCTCCCCTGCCCTGGCCCACTGTATGTCTGATCAGCTTAGTCGAGCGCTTCAAGACTTCCTTGAGCGTGGATACAGCCATCCCGAAGGTTTTGGCAAGCATCGGTAAAGAACCCTCTAGAAACGGTGTTTCAGGGTCCGTGTGTTTCGTTAAATGCGCGAGGATATCCTCTTCCCGTTCATCATAATGGGAACGGACACGCTCTTCTCGCGGCTTTTTGAATTTATACCAGCCTTCTTTGCCTTGGAATTGGACTTGTCCATCTGTCCATAATTCCAGCAATCCTTCGACATAGGAGCGCTTCACGCCTTTGTATTTACCTGAATAGGCACTCTTCAACGTGCGTTCGAACTCACCTTTCCGAAGGGGATGGGCCAACTGGCTATTGAATTGGTCCAATTCATCATATGCTTCTTCCAAAGGGCGACCACTCGCATAATTGGCAAGCGCAAGGGTCAACAGTGCATTATTGCGACTCGCACTTTGATGTCCTGTATCGATGCCAGTCGATAGGATGAGCGCACGATACCAATCCGAAGATGTAAGATCGAATGTTGCATCGTGCTTATCGTATACGACCCGTAGGAAACTTCTTTTTTCCTGTTCTTCGTATTGCTTGGACCAAGATAGGAGTTCTCTCGTATTTGCAGGCTCGTCAAAGAAATCCAGGACATTGTCTTCCCTCGGGATTCGGTAAAACCCGAAAGGCACACAGTTCTTATCCACCGGCACGTATTGGGATACCGCCTTGCGAACATTGTCCGATAATCGTTCCGCAACTCTCAAAGACTTGTAATCTTGATTTTTATGTATGTAGAACGGGGTGGCCAGAACGTAAAAGACCTGGAATCCCCTAGGTGTTTCCAGCAATAGGTTGGGACGTGGCAATCCCAATTCTTCACAACCCAAATAAAGGGCGTACAAATCGACTTCCTTGGTGTCGATGTCGAACCCAATCACATTGACCTGCTTTAAATTTTCACGTGTATGGCCTTTGATCAATCGCTTTTTGAAATCATAGTATGTACCCCCGCGGTAGGTATTGGGGGTCCAGTGAGTCAATTTTTGGTGTTTCTCCTGAAGGGTTTCGTAAGAGGTGACGACATAACCTTTTCCTTCTGTCAGGTCCGTTTTCGATGGGGAGACAAAGACTGCCCCCTTCATATGCGGGTTACTGCCTTCCCGTGCCTCATAGGCTGCCCTTCTATCAATCGGGGCAGAAGATCCCTTTTTCTTATATAGGAACAGACTATTATGGGTCATGAATTGCATGATTTCACCGATTGAAACGGCATGGCCCATTTTATTACCGATTTCCCTTATCCCCATCTATGTCACCTTCTCCCTTCTGGATTTGCTTCGTTTGGTTTATGGTGCAAAATGTTCCCCATAACTCTGGTCTACTTGTAAAGAGGAAGACGCCTCTTCAAATTTCGGAGTGCTTCCAGGTTGTCGATTTCTAGTTCTAAACAGTATACCGAAATCGAATTTTGTAAAATGGTGCTCTCTAAGGGAAATGCACCAAAAAAAAAAGCCCCTCGAAGCTTAGGGCCCCAAGGGGTAAAAAAAAAGTCGTTTTTTTTTTCTATGCAGGTTTCGCTCAAGTTTTGCACCGAAAAGAACAAAAATGAACCATTTTTGATAGAAATTCAAAATGGATAAAACCACTGCAAACCCTGTATTGGCAAGGTTTCAAGCTATATCTCCCCTAAAAAATGCTACACAGGTTCCGCTCACTCGCATATGACCATGGTGCATTTCAGATGTACAGGTTCCGCTCAAATTGTGAAATACCCGTATGATTTCTTCGTTCCATATCCATGCGAAAATGAAATAAACTCAGATGCACCAACGTTTTAACCTGGTACACAGGTTCCGCTCATTTTTCGATTCCACTTCCGTAATGGTGCATTTAATGGTGTGTATTTCGGGCGGGTTCCGCTCAGGTTATTGAAATATGGTGCGTTTAATGTACATGATACGCCTTTTACATGTCAGTCTCCCTGCTTCCATCCTCGATTCATTCGCGAATGACTTCTGATATTTTTATGATTCTTGTTTATATTCAATCCCCTCCCCTACTTTTTGATCGACCGAAGAAATCAAACCCCACTGGTGCTTTTTAAATAAATTTACGGAACCAGTGTACTATTTGGTGCATTTTGATTATGATAGTGGATAAACCCTTGTTATAATAGCTTGGAAATGGTGCATTCTATTGAATTTAATGGAACGTATCATGTTTAATGGTTTTATAGATTACCTTGCATGCATTGGAAAGGATGTTATCGATGAAGTATGAAAACATACCTGATAATTTAATTTTAAACTACGAACTTTTAAAAATAGCAATATATGAAGAAACGAAGGAATTATTTGGTGACCGCCCTTATATCCTGGAGAAATGGAATCAGGAAGCCTACCAGATGACGGAAGAGGAAATCAGCAATCAGGCGCCTCCCTACACGATGGGACTGAGCTTCCGTGCCCTCTATTCCCTGTTTACCCAGACGTTATATTTTGAGCAACCGATCAGCAAGCAGATGGTCATGAAAGCTGTGAACCTCTATAGAGACACGATAAAGGTCATTTTGGCAGGACACTTCATCAACGAATTTCCTAAGGATGAAATAAAGCGAAGTGTGAACGAAGAAAAGATTGAGGAAGCCCTGAATCGGGATTACATCTATTCGAGCATGGATATGGACTTTCATTTAATGAGGGATATCGTAACGAAGAAAAAGGACTTCAAGGAAGGAGAGACAGGTCTTTTGGCAACCGAGATCATTGACAACAGAGGAAAGTTCAGAGGTTTGGCTGAACTGCGTCCCCACGAACTGCAAGCAAACGAGATTACCTCCGATCAACAGGAGATGTGGCTTGAACTCATTGAATCCACCATTAATTCCTTGGATGAAATGACAGCCGACCTCTTTGATTTAATTACATATTTATGGATGGTGTCACCCAAGAGCACGGACGGGTACATCGAATTCCATAGCAATGATGCCCTTCGCCTCCGGAACTTGAAGAAACGGACTGCGCACGGACGGGAAATCGATTTCCGGGAAGAGGATCGCTTCAATATCATGAAGCGTGTGGCAGCACTTTCAAGCATTTGGATATCACTGGGTGATGAACAGGTAAAGGTCGTCCAGACGCAAGATATCCAGGACAATGAACTGTATGAGTTCAAGGATTTCCAAAGGATGTTCGAGATTGGGAAGATGCGGGTCGCTTATGATAAGAAGACCGGACAGCCAAAGGGCATTTATGCGGTGCAGGTGAAGCCCTCCTCCATCCTGACTCCATATCTCGACGGACCGAACCGTTCCCTTGGTGTATTGGATCTGAAAGTCTTCCAATACAGTCACTTCACACAACGGGAACACAAGCGATTGACCAGGTACTTGAACCTGCAATGGAAAATCAGGACCATCAAAAGGACCCTGCAGCAGCCATTTAAAGTGTCCACCCTATTGAAGGTGATGGACTTCTCCTCCAGATATAACGGGGTGCAGATCCGAGATAAATTCGAAAACGTTTTGGATCAACTAAAGGCCGACAGCGTGATTGAAAGCTGGGCCTATAGCGAAGAAATTGACGAAGAACGGGTCGGCAAAAAAGGATGGGTGCACAATTACTGGTCCAAGATCAATGTGAGCATTTTGCCGACAGACATGGTTGTGAAGGAAAATCAAAAGAAATTGATGTTGAACACTAACCGCCTAGTCGATGCGGAAATCCTGGAACGCATGAATCAGTTTGATCAGGAAAACACATTTCCCCTACCCGTGGGCCTCGAATTGGTCAAGGTTGAAACGGCTGTTTCCCGGGAATCGGCATACATCATGGATAAGTCTTCAGTGACTCCCCCTTTAGATATCCAACAGGCATTCGACTTCACAACTGAGGAAATTATGCTGACACCGGAAACGATGAAAGAGACCATGGATACCCTGAAAATGAGCATCCGTCAGACAGCAGAGGAGATTGGCATTGCTCATACTACCCTTTCCCGTTACCTGAGAAAAGAAAATAAACGGCAGAATAATAAAAATGATGAGAAGATGCTCCAATGGTTAAAAGAAAAGAAGTAAGTTATCAGATGATATTTTTAGTGGGATAAAAAAGATAGAACTTATAATATCATAGAAAAACATATGACTTGCCAAAAATGATTAATGGACAGGACACTCTCGTAGACTACACTATCAAATAAAATCGATAAAGATTATTTGCTAGATTCTCGAATTGAATGGTCCGAAGTGCTACTTATATTTTGGTAGCACTTTATTTATATTTATTGACTAAATCCACTATGGCTATTTCCATAAGGTCGGATTTTTTAAGCATCTGCTGATCTGCGAACTTATCAAGCAAAGCCCCAACTTCTTCATTTATTACAATTGTCTTCCGTACTTTTTCCCCCTTTCCTAAAGAGATTATCCTTTGATAAAGAAAATCTCTATTGCCCACCATGTCTTCCTTTTTCTTTTCATCAAGTATAAATGCCTTTATCAGTTCCTTTAATATCGCTGACTCTTCCGGTGTGAAATCCGTGTGAACAGACCTTTCACATTCATTTCTTACAGATTTCACATCGAGTTCATCCTTTTGTGAATTCATTGGTGAACTCTCATTCACATAGAATGGACGTATAATTGAAACATTTTTCGGTTCTATGAAATCAAACACCGATTGATAAAGGGGTTCATCCCCTTCTCCTGCGTAATACCAACCTTTAGGCGCCTGGTTTTTATATTCATAACCTGCACTATGTAATGCATTTTTCAATTTCTTTTCCCCTAGCCCCACCTTATCTTTCGCAATTTTGGCTATTGTGTTTCCCTTTACTGATAAGTGTTCCATTACCTCTTTTATTTTCATCATCCTTCACACTCCTTTCACATTGCTACAGCCATGAATTCACATATTCTTCATACTTATGTGAATCCCCTTCATTTTTGAACCTCACCCCTTTTGTATTGGCTTCGTATGTCTACATCGAACGTCTCTTTCTTTGACCATAGCTTCCTCCCGATGTAGGTAAAGAAGTCCTCTAAGACCTATAGAATCACGTACAGTTTTACATGCTACCGTGATTGGAAGCACGGTTTCCCAATTTAGCCACTGGCAATCGCTGCATTCAGGGTGTAACTTACTGGCAAATAGATTAGTAAGGATTTCTAATCTCGACTCGGGAGTATTCAAAGTTTCGTTCTTCTCCCCTCTATTCTAGTATGTGATTAGATAGAAATTCTTTACCCATAGGTCGATATAGATTAAATACTAGGGTGATTGGCCATCAAGTATAGGAAACAGGAATCTATTACACTACTGCCCTCCATACATCCAATATTAGTGCCATCTATACTTCTAGTCTTAAGACCTTCATTTTGCAGTAATTTTCTTAGGTCTTATAGATCACCCTTAAGAAATATAATTGCATGCAAATTGCATGCAAACTTGACAATTGCATGCAATTTGCATACAATTGTTGTTGATATAGAATAAAAATCCAATATTGCCAAGGAGGAATCTTATTAATATGGCTAGATTCGTATCGATAGATATAGGAAATGATGCAGTAAAGGGCTTTTTAGGCGACCTTGAAACCCGGCTTTACATACCTAACGTGATTGCCCAGGTCGAAGACCGTGAAATCGTGGAAATGGAAAAGAATCCTCTTAATGCTCTACATCTGGAAATCACTTCTTCTGCTTTAAAGAATAAAAATGGAAGTTATGCTGTTGGAAAATTGGCTTCCAAATATCCCAATAACGATGAACTGACACCCGATCAGGACAAAGCAGACAGTGATCAACCGATCATCATGCTCCTGACGTCCCTTGCCTATGATGCCGTTGGAAAGTTTACGGAAGATGATGGGATAATAGAGGCCTCTTACTATTTATCTACTGGACTGCCACTGGACGAAACCAAACAGGGAAAAGCTAAGGAATTTCGAAAAAAGCTGAAAAGCTCGCAGCATGAAGTGAAATTTCTGAAAACACCCACGATGGAAGGGAAAACCGTTCGTATTAAATTTGAACAGGTCCTGGTCAACACCGAAGGCTTTGCAGCATTCGTCGATTTGACGACAAATAACGACGGATCCACAAAAAATGAGGATTTGATAGGTAAAACCCTTCTCATCAATGATATCGGGGGCCTTTCTACTGATTCGGCCATCATTTCCGCTGAAGCCGAGGTCGATAACGAATACAGCAACGGCATCAAGAAAGGTGTTTCCACCTATCTGGACAACATCATTCGCAAAGTGTATACCAAACACAAATATACAATCAAAAGCCGTCGCACACTGGTCGAGATCATCACGAATGACCAACCCGAAGAACAGTATCATATCTGGGTGAATGGAAATCGTGTCTCCATCAAGGACATCATCGATAATGAACTATCCGTTCTGGCCAAGGAAGAATATAAATTGATCAAGGATATGTGGCGTAATGTCCCAGACATCCGGCTTGCCTATCAAATCGGCGGAGGGTCGCTCGTATTGAAGCCTTACCTCTCTGAAATGAATCAATCTGACAAGAACTACCCTCTTCGATTCGTATCGGAAGACGATAGCATTTGGATGATTACCCGTGCCTATTTCAAGATATTGTTGATGTATTTACAAAGTAAAGGGATTTCCATACAAAAACAAGCCGTAATTAAAGAGTGATATGTTATGGATGAACGCTTTGAACCTGGAAAGACGATCTCTTTTCGCTTGCCACCAGACACTCCCGTACATGTCGTAGACTATCTGACGCAGAAAAAGAATGAGCTGGGCAGGAAATTCAGCAGTGAAATCTCCCCAATCTTCGTCGAGGCGGTTTCAAGAAAGGCTTTGGGGAGCTCGGATAACGAGCAGATCTCCATCAACCTGCCCGAAGGTTTGACTGCTGACCAAAAAGAATGGGTGAACAATCCCCATACGAAGGCCCTGTTCAGTCAACTTCTATATCAGGTTGTGACGAAACCCACTACCCCACTTGATTTCAATCTGCCACTACCGGTGGAGAATCAAGTGGCGGATAAAGAACCTGCTTTCAAGACCAATGCCTTGATTCAGAACTTTGCGAAGAAAACATTTTTGAATTTTGATGATGATGATGACGACTAAAACCCATCTGCAGATGGGTTTTTTAAGTCCCTATTAAAACAAAGGTGATTTTTTGCTGAATATGTGGCCTGAACTTCACCTTATTTTGCGTTACTTCAAAAAAATTTGCTCAATCCCTCCTTTAATCCATACTCTTATAGAGGATAATAAGCCAAGGACGTCTAATACACTAAGAACAACACTTTTCCACACTCCAATTATGGTCAACACAACACAATTGGTCCACAATCATTAAAAAAAGACGGTATATTTGTGGTCTACTTATAGCTTGTAGTCTACATATAGTATAAAAAAATGAATGTCTGATACATTCACTCTATCTATGCAACTCATTATTGTTTTATTTTCTTAGCTTTTTATACTAAAATAGAAAGTATCATGTAATTACTAGTAGTCTATATGTAGAATGTTCCCTACCATTTATGTATATGTTGTACACAACATATACACAACAGGACACATATGGAGCACAACCCAAAGCCATTATATGCAATACATATACTATTCTTGAAAAGAAAGGGGAGAATGACATGAAAGAAATGAAACATTGGAGAATCAGTGACTTTGTTGATGAACTCAACAAGGCCTTCGAGGACCATGAACATGTACATATCAATACCGTGGATGGCTGGTTCAAACGGTTGGAAAAGGGCCGGATTCATTATATAAACCGAACGATGGAAACGAAGGAAAAGATCTATGATGAATTGGATTTGAAGATTGCAATTTTCATCAAAAAGAGAAGGGGAGAGAAATGGGCAATACCTGCCATATCCCGAGACCTTCCCAACCACTTTGAATTACGCCCATTCCCAGTAAAAGAGGACAAGCCAGCTCCACATGTAGACGATCTAGAGAGCATTAAAAAGCAAATTTCCGAAGAAGTCAAAAGAACATATGAAGAATTGGCTGCCACTCAAATCAAGGAACTGCAAAATCAATACAATCAATTGATAACAAGCTTGCCAAAACCACCATCGACGGAAGAAAAAAAGAACCAAAGCTTTCAGGCCATGGTGATTCAAAGAAAGATAGAAAGCTCACTGGAAGAGGAAGCCCAGGTGGCTTGGTCCAAGTTACCCGAAGATCAGCGTCTTAAAAGGGTAGGCTTTTTCAGGAAAGACATCGATTTGGAGAAAAAGGATAAATTTGTACGGGATTATATCAATGAGCATTTTGTCGACCGGTTGAAAAAAGAGATGGAACTCGATCAGTAAGTTATGATACCCCAAAATAGTAAATGTTTTATAGTCCTTAAAGTAACCCTGAATTTGTCCAACTTCGGACAAATTCAGGGTTTGCTAATTTTCTGCTAATTCGGTTTATAAAACTTTTAGCTATTTACTCTAAAACTACAGCATTACCATATCAAATGACCTTCGCCATCGCGCTTTTGAAAATGATAAATAACTATCTGGATAATTGTAATTATCATATCTTTCCATTTATTAAAATAATGACTTGACACAGCACTGAAAAACAGACAAATAGATTGCGTTTTTTTATTTTATCTTGAAAAGTCTAATTTCAACCAGCGCCTATTCTAAATATTTTGGCTTCACAGATAAATTAATTGCGTATTATTCGTAAAAACAACTAATTCTATAATAGGGTGGTAGAAAACTAGCTTATTGATTATCAAAAATTACTCATTTGGATTTATAATGGCTAATACTTGATGATCCTCCCACCGATTATTTATTTTTGCATTTTTTTTTGCAATTCCTTCTTTATGAAAACCGGCCTTTTCTAATACACGTATTGACCCCATATTATGTGGCATAACACCAGCCTCAATCCTATGCAAATAAAGAGATTTAAAAGCGTATTCTACAACTAATTTAACAGCTTCTGTAGTGTAAGCTTTACCATTATTTTTTTATAAGTAATTAACTATTAATGCGCTTTGAAGAGGACCGCGAATAATTTGAAAAAGATCAATAGTACCAATTAGTTTATGATTCTTTTTCAGAAAAATCCCAAACTGGTATGCAAGTTTATGTTTTGATTTTGTTCCCAAGATCGAATTAACTCTTTTTGTTTTTCTAAAGAATAATAGGTGGATGGACGATTTGTTGAAAATGGTTCAAAAAAATAGTCATCCACTATTAATTAAAGTAGTTAATGGTTAATTAAGAGTACCTGTGATTTTAAAAAATGCCTTCCATTACTTGTATCATTAATTATCTACTCGAAAAGTTTATATTCCTGTCCAATCCAAAAATGACAATTCCTCTTGATTATTTCTTATCCCGGAGCTTCTATTAATTTTTGTGTCATCTGTGAGGCTCTTGTCTCCCTCACTCAATTTAAATAGGGAAATTTATTAATAGTAGTTACTATTTCTAAACAATTACTTTTAATATATTAAACAGTTATTTCCATTCAACGTTTCATTCTTCTATTATATAAAAGCACTTCCAATTCAGTAGATATAAAAAGGGAAAGAGCCCTCGACTTTCTTTTCTATAAAAAAAACCAGTAATTTTATACTGGTTTACTTAATATTTTATTGGATTCTAAGTCATATTATTAATCCTAAAGTAGCTTTACTTGGAAAATGTACTATTTAAGAAATATTCCCCTTTAGATAAATGTTCTTTTAAAGGGTCTTTTGTATCGAAATAGAGGTTAAAAAACTCTTTAGGACTTCTCTTATATACATTTCTTAAAGCATCTAGACCATGAGTAGCAACAATAGATTCAGCCATATGTGTTCCCACCAAATTGATAATTGGTAGACGCTTATTTTTCAAAATCAAATTAATCTTGCCTTGATAATTGGCATAATTACTTTCATTAACTGTATCAAGAATTTGTCTTAAGAGGCTCATAGACTGCACAATACTCACTTCATCCCGGATCATACTTGCGTAAGAAAAGTATTTAAAATCATAACTAGAATTTTGCTCTCTATATTCAATTAAGCTTTCTAGTACGGCAAAGTTTCCAATCCCTTCATTTTGTATGAGGTTGATTATAAAGTGCTTAAGTTTTTCAGGCGTATCTGGACTCACTGAACATTCCTTACAAAAGTCGGTATAGTTAATAAATGAAATCTCATGATAATAAATATGAATCAGGAATAAATATGTCTCAACTGGTGTAGCTTCAGGAAATAAAGAAAACAGTTGAAGAGATGATTTAGGACCGAAGTTTTTCTTTCCATAAGGTAGCAAACCAATTTTCAAATGATGGTCGATATCTTTAGGAGTATCCGGAAAGAATTGGGCGATGTGTTTAACAGAATCCTCTAAATGAACCTCTAGATATTTTACTGTGCGGGACAACGATTCAATTTCATAACTACCCAACTTTTTTTCTTCATCAAATAATGATTGATTGGCCAAATAGGGAATTTCGTTGGCTTTACAATATTCAAACCACTCCAATTCCGTCGGCTGTTTCTTATGATTTTCCACAAAATTGATTAAACTAGCATCTAAGCTTACATCTAATTTTAACAAATTACCCCACCTCGTTTCTTATCTTACTGTTTTTTGATTTTTCCTTTTTTATATTATTCTTTAATGATAGTGTGCCGATGACCCCTATTGCTAAAATGAGTCCTCCCGATCCAGAAAAAAGCACAGCAGTGGTCATGAAGGCCATTACAGAACTAATTGCCCCCAAAGAGAATGTGTCACATAAATAGTTTATAGTTGAGGACAAGCTAAAAATCTTCCCAATCATATTTCCAGGTATTTGATCCTGAAGGATAATTGTTCTAGCCAGACCTTCACTTGCCTGGCCAATTCCAATCAGAACCATCCCAATATATATCACTGTCATAGATGGAAATACACCAATAGAGACGAGGCCTATTCCCCAAAGTATAATTCCAGTATTAAATGCATAAATAGGGTTAAACTTTTTCATCAATCCTATCAGTATAGAAGTAAGAAAGGATGCTGCACCAAGAATACCTGTTAAATAACCAAATGCAGAGACGTCTTTATTTAAATAAACATCTAAATATATGGGTAATCCAACTCTCATTAGGCCCGTATTAATTAAAATGCTGATTCCTTGAACAACTATGATAAATGTAATATCTTTATTCTTTTTAAGATAAGCGAAACTAGATTTAATTTCATGGAAAGCACCAGAATTTTCCAGACGTTTTTTTGGGCTGGAGTTTTGAACATAATGAATGAAAAGATTTGATATAAACGCTAAACCCAAAAGGATACATGCCAAGCTAAATAAATGAATTTGTGTGGTAAACTTTAAAACAATCCCCACCGATGCAGGAACCAAAATAGAAGCGCCCCGTTGAACTGAGTCCAATAATGCATTTCCTGATTGTAATTGAACTCGTTCTATAATTTCCGGAAGTATTGCCCTGTAACACGGTTCGGAAAAGCAGCTAAAAATAGTAATTCCAACCACAAGAGCCAAAAGCGTGTAATAATTTAATTCATTTAAAGAGAACAAGACAGGAATTAGAACGATTAAAAGCGCAACACCTGCGTCACTGAATACCATGATGCGTTTTTTGTTCCATTGATCGGCTTTCACACCCCCATATAAACCAAAGATAATGAATGGAAGCGTCTCCCCCATAACCATAATTGAGAGATGTAAAGGTGAATTATCCGTGATGTCCATAGTTAACCATATAAGTTCTAGGCTAAATAATATCAATGCACTTCTTCTGAATAATCGACCAAGTAACAAAAAAACATAATTTCTATTTCTGAATAATTGCTTATAGGGTATATTCATATTTTTTTAGCCTCTCATTATAGCACGTAATAAACCTGCTAATTCCTTCTTGAAGACTAACTGGATCGGCAGCACAGTTGATACGGATATACCCTTCCCCCTCACTACCAAAATTGGCTCCTGAAATGAGAGACAATTTGTAATGCACCAATGCAACCTCCACAAACTTTTCAGAAGAAAGCCCCGTCTTTTCTATATTAATCCATAAAAAGAAGCCCCCATCTGGACGACTTATCTCAATGTCTGATGCTCTCAATAAATCTATTGTTTTCTGTATATTTTTCAATACCATTCTCTTGTTTTTTATTTTATAATCTTGCGGGCTATTTAAGGCTCCTAATGCTGCCTTTTGAGAAATAACACTAGTGCTTAATTGTGAAAACCAGTGTTCCCTAGATATCTCTTCACTCCAGAATAAGCTAGGAGAAATTACATAACCCACCCTGTAATCGGCCAATGAGTATGTTTTAGAAAAGCTAAAAGCATGAAACACATTCTCCCTTAAAGGAATAGTGACTTGTTTTTGAGAGTGAAATATAAAGGATTCAAAGGAATGGTCACAAATTATAAAATGCTTATCCATAGCCTCTAACAATAAATCCCATGAGTCACGGCTAAATGTAAGACCATTGGGATTATTGGGGGAGGTAATGAGGAATGCGGTCTTGCCCATTGGTGATTCTTTTGCAAGTAAGCACAATTGACGTATTGCTTGTTCTTCTTCAACCATAGGATACGGTTCCATATTAATTCCATTATAGTGTCCCATAAACTGGTATGGCGGAAACCCTGGGTTAGGATAATAAACCTTAGTGATTCCATTGTTTTTTAAACATCTGATAATAGCATTTAAGCCCATCAACCCACCGGTTGTGATGGTGACATATTGTTCATCAATTTGAATCGAATACTGCTCTTGTAAATGAGTCTTTATCTTAAAAATCAATTCTCTATCCCCTTTTATCGGGGCATATTGACAATTGGGACTAGAGATATATTTTATAGATTCTGCCTTGGCCTCTGGAGGACACGGAAAAGAGGGTTCTCCAAAATCTAATCGTATGAGTCGGTTTTCGTATATTCCCATATTCTCACCTTTTTATAGAGATTGATAATCCAAATGGATCGACATTCAGATTAATTGATGACTTAAATTTAGTCTCATCAAGAAGTGCCTCTTCAAATGGCTTCATGTCTTTTTCGAATTTTTTTTCATTAATATCATGAGCGATTATTAAACCGTTCTCATTCATTTTCGGAAAAGCTACATGCAATAAATCAAGGTATTTCTTTTTTCCATCTTCCTTAGTATCGATGTCGATGTACAATAAATCTATCTTTTCAGGTACCTCGGTAATCCAACTAATGGCATCCGCTTGGATTATATGTACATCCGAGGCATGTATATTAGCAAAGTTAATTTGGGAGATAGCTGTGGCTTCTTTAGAAATATCTAAACCATAAATACTCGTCTTCTGCCCTGCATCCCCTAAAATTGAGTAACCAGAGAGCCAAGCAAGAGCATTTCCAGTATAAGTACCTGCGCCTACTAAAACATTGGGCTTCTTACTATACCCAATACTAAATAAAATCCTTGCCATTACTTTTGTTATACTAGTTTGAGGTATATTAAAATTCAGACTCAATAATTGATGCAGTTCATAAAACTTATCAGTTTGGAAACAGTTTTTATTCAAAATCTCTTTATTTGATAGATACTCAATGATTTCCTCTACTTTTTCATCGAGGACTTCATAACGCTCCTGAGATAAATTGACCATATACGTCGCTCCTTCATGTCGTTAATTCTTTATTTAAGTCTACTTCTGGCACAAAAGATAGATCTAAATAAGGAATATAAGAGGTTAACTTTATTTTTGGAAATTCAAGGTCATGGTTACTTTCCTTCCTATATGCGTAGTCCAACGCCCTGTCAAATAAACTCATAGAGCCCCTATCATCTAAACGCCCAGCAACCTCTTTTCCTTCCCTAAACAACTGTAGTGCTTCACCATATTCATGATTGACAATTTTTAAATATCCAAGCCCATACAGTACACCATGAAGATGAAAGTCGTTGTTTTCTTCTCTCGTTAAATCTAATGCCCTTTGTAAGAGCAGTTCTGCCTGGTCTAATTTTGATAGTTTAATATGTAATAGTCCTAACCGATAAGTTAATGCTTTCTCACCCTCTTTGAATTGACCATCATTGGCTAAAAGTGGTGCAAAAGCTTGTTCCCAGAATTGAATAGCTCTCGAAAACTCACCAGCAATCTCTAATAAAAATGCGATATTCGCTAGTAAGTTGTACTTTAGATACACCAATCGAAAATTTGATTCATTGCTGATTAATCTGTATGCTGTCATTTCCTCTTTGATTAGTGTTGCAAGAATTTCTGCCTTTTCCTTTTCATTCTTGCGTGCGGCCAATACAGTTTTCGCCAAAGAACGACCATTCATTAACCAAGCCTTTTCATGCTTAATACGAAAATCGTCTTCATCAGAATAATCTGAAATATCTTTATATGCTTTATTTATGATAGCTAACCCTTCTTCAGCTTTTTTTAGCCTCTTAATTAGGCACAACCCTTTTATATAGGAATTTCTAGATAGTTCAAGTATCGTTTGACTATTTTCTATTGCCTTTTCAAAATAATACATAGCTTTATCAAAATTACCGAGATTCGCCTCAATGACCCCTATATGTCGATAAGCAAGCTGATTGCTTATAATTTTATTTTCTGAAGAATTATTGAGGGTCTTATCTAGAATGAGGAGGGCTAATTCAAAATTTTGTTCAATGATCGCTGAATCGAGGATAAGTGGTTCATATAATCTCTGTTCCAAAGGATAATCCGCTTTGGACAATAATTGGTTATTATCAGGATTGTAGATTTCGATATGCCCAATTCTCTTTATCTTCTCAAAGACCTGTCTTCTAGCTTGAATTGCAAAATGCTCATCCTTCGTTTTAAATACATCCTTTGAGAAATGAAACGTTATCAGCGCCGCATTTTTTTTCTTATTTAAAAGCCCAGCAAGACGATTCAAAACCATAAGGGAGGGACGATCTATCATTTCAGCTTTATTAAAAGAGATTCGCTCTATAGAGGTGCTCTCCAAAACTCCCTCGAAAAATCTGGCTATGTTTTCAATAGTTTTTGCTCTTTTGATATGGTGTCTACTTAGTCGAAGAGTTATTGCCTGTAATTCCAGTGTAGCCAAACGTCCAGTGTATTCAGGGTTTTGTCTCTCGTTATTTATATAATGAAATACCGAAGTAAGATCTGATGCATATTTTATAAAAGTTTCATTGAAAACTTCAGTATCTAGTAATTCCTTCAGATGCTCATACAATCTATTTATGGTGGAATAAGATTGCAAAGAAGTTTCGCTATCTAGCAACAAATTAAGGGGCATTCTAATCATCATTTCACCTGTTTCCTATAAAATTTAAGAAATCGATGTGCAAAAGCACATCGATTTCTAATGAAATTACCAAGCAACCGCGATTGGGGATAATTCTAAGCTCTGTGCATCTATTTCTTCAGCAGCAACATCAGACAAGAATGCATCAAGGTTTAATTCTTCCATGATTCAGCACCTCCTATTATGTAATATTTTCCCTTGCAAGAAAAATATACCATTTATTATATTTAAAAACAACATAAAATTTAAATATTTTAATTTTATTAAATATTTTTATATTTTAACGTTAATATATAGAGAATATTTGTTAAAATGAGGCTAAGGAGGGATAAAATGAGTAATATTGTACTAATCAATGGGAGTCTAAATCCAAACTCAAATACAAAAAAACTAATAGTACTTATGAGTAAATTGCTTGAAAGAGAAGGGCTTTCAAGTGAAATAATAGATATTGACAATTTGAATCTCCCTTTATTTAATCCGGCTACTCCTCCACATAAAGATTTAGTAAAAATATTGACTAAGTTTATGAATACAAAAGCATTCATCATCGGTTCTCCAGAATATCATGGTGGGTATTCCGGAGCTCTTAAAAATTTTATTGATCATCTTAATGGAGATGTTTTTTCAAATAAACCAATTGGCTTGATCGCTTCCAGTGGTGGGATCAAAGCAGGGACTAATACCCTTAATGGCTTGCGATTAGTATTTAGAAACCTACATGCACTAGTAATTCCTCAACAACTTGCCATTAGTTCAAAAGAAATCAATGACAATAACCTATCTCCAGAATGTAAGAAAAGACTTATCGAGTTTGCAAATGAATTTATCCATTATACAAAGCTTATGCATTCTAAAAATCCCCATTCCATACAATAACATTAATAAACTCATTTAATATTGACATTTTTTTCATATAATGAAATAATTATCCATACATTCACAAAAAAAGGAGTCAATGCTATATGTTAAGAAAAATTAAAAGGGCAAGTCTAATTGTTATAATTTCTTCTAGTGCAATTTTTCTATCCACGAATTTAATTAATCATGTAGAAGTAAAAAGTAATCAAACTTCAGTTACAAACGATCCAATTTGGCCATCTAATATACAATCTGCCAAAAATGTTTAATTTGCATTAAAAATAATGAGCATATTAAAAAGGCCTTCGAAAGATTCCACTTTCAAAGGCCTTTTGTGGTTCATTGAGTTCTTTAACTCAATAGATTAAAATGATAAAATTTTATTAAAAAACTTTATCATATCGTGGGAATCTTCTTTTTCATATATATTCAAAGCTTTCGTCATAACCTCAAAAGTCTTATCAATATCTCCCTTTTCTTTAAAAATTTTCGATTTCAAAGTATATATTTTTGCTAATACAAATTGTTCTTCTCCATGTGCAACTAAAGATTCGGCTTCATTTGCCAACCTCAGAGCCTCTTTCAAATCATTTGTTTTTATTTTAATAAAAGACTGTAGAAGAATACACTTGATATTCATAGATATATCAAAAGTTCGATCGGTGTCTTTAAAACTTTTAACAATGTTTTTTAGCATTGCCAATGCCTTGTCGTAATTTTTCAACTCCAAGTAAGTCAACGACATCTCGAATAAAGTATTTCGTTCTAGTTTCGTATTACCAATGTCAATAGCTAGCTTAAATGCTTTATTTAATTCAATTAAAGATTGTTGGTAATCTCCACATTCCCTAAATAAAATGCCTTGATTGGTATAGCATCCAGCAATATCATTAGGTTCTCCTTCTTTTTGTAAAATCCTCAAAGCTTGTTGTGAATATTCAATCCCATCTTTATATTCATCTAAATAAAGATGGGCTAAGCCTTTCAACATATAAAACTTTCCTTTTAAATAAGAAAAGTTGGTTTCTTTCATGTAAATTAATGCTTCGTTTATCTTTGATAAGCCCATTTTAAATTTATATTTTCGGCAATACCCATAAGAAAGAATATACAATAATTTCAACTTTAATAATGTTTCTATAGATGAAAAATTAGAATTTAACAGCAATAAACCATTTGAAGCATTTGTGATAGCTAAATCGTAATTTGAAGTATTAAAGTAACACTCAGATTTAAGAAAATAAACTTCAACAAAATCATCCAATTGCTGAAATGTTAAATAAAGGAGAGCATTATTTAATTTTTCTATGGCAATTTCGAATTCTCCATCAGCCATACAGATTTGGCTTTCCAGTTTATAAAAAATTCCCTTTTCTACAAAACTTAATTCCATTTTACCAATATCATTGGACAATTCCTTGGCCTCTATTAGTTTTTCATTACTGATTAATCTTTTCAATATGTTTAACGCTTGATCAGGTTCACTTCTAATCATGACCATATCTCCATCAACCAAATAATTTACATTCACTCCTAATTTTGAAGCAATGATTTCTAAGGTCTTTAACGAAGGATTTGATTTTCCTCTTTCAATTAAACTTATTATTGCTGGACTAAGGAAAGGTCCTGATAAATCTTCTTGTCTAAGACCGAGTTCCTTTCTTTTTTGTTTAATTCTTTCACCTAATGTTTCCATTTTATATTCCTCATTTCTTCCTTATGGGAATCAATTTCTTAATGTTAATTTACCATATTTATTCCTACTTATCAGTTTACTTTTGGTTTATACTGACCAATCCTACTAAAAACTAAAGTCACTCTAATTTGTAATATGAGTAACTAGTAACAATCCTTCTATTGAATTTTCTAAAATTAAATAAACTGGAATTAAAAAAGCAAGCCGTTGATTATCCACTCTTGCATTTCAATAATTTCAAATACAAAAACGGTATACACCGAAGAGAATGAAGAACTCATAATGCAAAAGAAAATTGAAGATCTAAAAACATACTAATGAAGCAACAGGAGCCCCTTTAGAAATCGAGAATGTATATCCGTCAATAGTGGAACAAAATTCTGGAATCTCTTTAATGGCTGCTTTGCCTCAAGACGGAATAAAAATAAAAGTTAAGGGTGATATGGAGCTAACCCAACAAGTGATTTATCTTGGTTCCACTAGTACTCAGTATAAATACTTGTTCGTTTCAAATGCTCATTCGAATGATAAACCATTAAGCACTAAGACCGATGTTTTAGGGTCCGCTTGGAGTGAGGAAGCTGTTGCTAAAGCCGACTCATTTTCAGGTTTTTGGGATCAAGGAAAAGAGATTGCTGACGGCAAAGGTGGTACAACTTGGACTTTTGATGACAAAATGTTGAGTATGAAAAGCCCGAAATCCTACGGTCACTATGTGACTATAAAATTAGGTGGCGGCGACTATCAAAATATTAATATGAGGAGAGAAGTGCGGGTAGGTAAATCCAAAAAAGGAGAACCTGCTTATGTAAAAACAACTTGTGTAAGTGCTTCGATCGGGCCGGTTTCTGTGGATATTCCAAGAAAATGGTTACAATCTGGATATGAAACCTATGTTGAGTATAGTTTCACCTTCGGTAACACCTAATACTGCTTAGAAAGGATAGTTTATGCTATCCTTTCTTTATCTTTGTTAGATAAGGGGGGTTGCTTCTATGAACATATTTTTAGACTTTTTTGGATTTTTAACTACACCAGTATGGTGTATTATTTTATGTCTAAATTTCATTGCTATACTACAAAAAATTAAATTAAATAATGAAGATTATACGAAGAACACTTTTTGGTTTACCTTATCTTTCACATTCCTTATCTCTATATTATTCTACTATGTAGCAGCTTATTAGTCTGAACGGTTAAAGGCCAGTTCCAACCACTAAATTGAAAAATGGCACTCACGAGGAGTGCTTTTTTGGTGTGTTTTAACAAGTGGTAGCTTAATAAAAAATAAAAGAGGAATACAGTCTTCAGATTTTTTTAATAAAGAGCCTTAATCTAATGTAGCAAGACTCTCATAACTTTACTCAAATTACTCTACAACGAATAAAACCTTTGTACCATCGGGATAGTCACTTAATTGTTGAGATACCCACGAGCCAGCACCACGATTGTCTGTTGGGACAGTTCTATTTTTTTTAGATTTCCTCAAATAAACTAGCGATTAGTGCCATTACCACTTCAACTCCCACTTGAATTTTCCGTTTGATAGCAATAGATAGGATAATACTTTAAGTCTGGATTAGAATAGTGTTCTAAGCCCTTTTCTATTGCATGGGTATTGTAGGCTCTCCACGCATCAGTTACTAGCACGTTTTCAATGAATCATTTAGAAGCAATCAGTGCATCAACTTTTGGCTTCACAATACGCCCCATACAATCAACTTTATATACTGTTGCTTTGTTCGGTCACTGGCAACGAGGACACATAGCTGTTCGTGGCTTATTCCACTATGTTTGGAATTTCCACCACGCTTGCAAGGTTTGCATTCAGTAATTCCATGTTGTCCTTTTTGAGAGTATAGAAAATGATCTCGTCAATTTCAATGATACCTTCAAAATGCTAAACTTCTATTTGAGACTTACCTTCTTCTATAAATATCCCTTTGAAAAAGGAGCAAGCTTGTGAATTGCTCTATTTAATTTCTTTATTCTACTATTTAGCATTTTATTAGAGATCTTGTCTTAGTATTGATAAAGATAAGCTAAAAAGGTATTGATGGCTTGGAATTATATATTCTAACGAGGTTTATGTTTAACGATATGAATCGTTTATTCTTATTACTGTAATCTGTTGCGAATAATAATCACTTGATTCTAATAGTCTTGGTAAAACGAAAAAAGGCTCCAAAAGGATGCCCTAATTAAGTGAAGATCCACATACTTTCTGTTCCGTTCCTTATGCTCTTAAGCATTTAATATTACCTCTCCATTGATAACACTCGCCTATTAAGGTATAAGTTTTTTCCCCATTATCCAACAAGCGTCCAATTAACAGAAAAATTGGGTTTATTACTTAGAGAGGACTCCTTAGAAGATTATTCTTATATATTCAAGTTTATTGAATCAGGCAACGTTAACTATTTAAATTAAATAGGAAGTTTAACTTAGTGGATAATACTAGCCTCAATATTTAACTTTTACATCTTCAATGGCAAATTTGGAAGATTCACTTGAATTAAAAACTTGTTATTCCTTATCGCATCTTTATTCGTATTTATAAGAAAGACTCGTATTTTGTATCTCACGTAACTTCACTATTAGTTATTCAGGATTTGTTTTGTGAAATCAGTGAAATCTCCGAGGTGATTTACTACAATTTGGTTTAAAATGTCTAAATTGATGGTTTGGTAATCATGTACCGCAATATTTCTAAATCCAACCATAGCTTTTAGGCGCTTGGCTATGTCTTTATCAATAATCGATTGCACCTGTAACATATCAAATGCGTCTCTGCTTGTTTGAGGTAGCCCCAGCCTTTGATCAGCTACAATGTGCATAGCCAAATCGATGGATGATTCACACGCCCGTTGAATATTAAGGATAATGGAATCCTGTTTGGTATAATCCTTAAGATTATCTGGATTGTCAGCATATACATCAGTTACACGGTTTATACAGCGCTCTATAACACTGATTTTGTTTAAAATCACATCATTTTTCATAAATGAACCCACTTTCCGCTATTGTTTTTAGGATATTTTCGCGTTCCTCGTTTAATTTAGCGTACATGCTAAGGGCAGTCATTTGTTGATTTTTGAGGAGATTATCATCTTTCGAATAAATTACAGTGCCTGTCGTGTATATCTGTGCCTGAAAGACGGTAGATGCTGTACGTAGATTGACCAAGTCCACATCCATTTTTAAATGATCTGCCAATTCCTGTGCCATTAAAAATAGGTCATATGTAGAATGTAGGGAATCCTGACTGTAAAACGCCACATCAATGTCACTATCCTTATGTATCGTGTTTTTGGCGTAAGAACCGAATATGATAATAAAGGAAGGGTTGACTTTGCTTATTAGGAATTCTTGAATACTTTGAAACATCTCTGTTTTCATAAGTCACACTCCCTAATGATAATACGAATAGTATACCAAACCTTCATTCTTATATCTATTGTTCTTGGAACAGTGATGCTTTTACTCAAATTTGTTTTAATATCAGCATAACCATGTTTTTCGAAAACAAATATATAGTTACCGTTAGTAATTGGGGTAACAAACAAAGAAAGACCTCTCTAAGGGGACCCAAAAAATTTGGTGAAGGTCAAATCCAGTATATTGTTCTAGAACCATTCGGTTCCTTATGCTCTTAAGCATTCAATATTACCTTCCCAATAGAAAAATTGCATCTCTCCGATTCACCTGTACCTTCGCATGTTAAGATATAGAGTTTTCTTCTCCCGTTATTTAAACCCTTACTTTACAAAAAGATCGAATTTATTACTTGGAGGAAACTCCGTAGTTTGATTGAAAATATATGCCAAGTAGTAGGTTAATTCAAATCGATCATCCTGGATAAAATCTGCTAATAGCACCATTTTCCTTTCCATCTTTCTTTTCAGCCTCCTTTTATAAATCTACATATATCCATTCTTTCCAATCTATTAGTCTTGTATACAGGCTGATTACTAAATTCAAAACAATAAACTTTTGAAACGAATAAGGGAATTTCAATTATTTTTTATTGATTTCAGGTAATTATAGGATAACCAACTTTATGGCTTGTTAAATGCAATCCCTAACAAGACAACAAAAAGACATGAATTCAATTCAATAGAGAACTCATGCCTTGAAAAGTTTGCTTCCGTAACACTAAAACTTACAAATGGGTTGTCAGTTCTGTTAGTTGTTCTGAAGTGATAGTCACCTGTACAAACGATTGGCTGATTCCTTCTATATATGCATGAAGGTCAGTCATCTCTTTCGCAATACCTACATTCCGTTCTTTAACCATGGTCATGGATTCCACGATTTCATTAAAAAATAATCCTATTTCTTTGTTCTCCTTGTTACTTGTCGTGATATTTTCATTGACAGTGGAGATTGATGACGTCATCACCTTGGTATGATTGCTAATATTATTGATCAATCTCGATACTTCGGCAACGGAATTCTTTGTACTTTCGGCCAATTTACGTACTTCACCCGCCACAACGGCAAACCCTCTGCCATGTTCACCTGCCCTGGCAGCTTCAATCGCCGCATTCAAGGCAAGAAGATCGGTCTGATTCGCTATCGAAGTGACCATCGCTACAATGCGGTTGATTTCCTGTGATATCACGGACAACTCCTTCATGTCGTCCGAGAGTTGTTCCATATTTAGTTTCGCGTTATCCATCCCTTTTCCAATCTTATTCAGCCGTAGGACCCCTATCTTCGATTTATCCTCCGTAGCCATTGCTACATTACAGACAGATTCAGATATAGTGTGGATATCCCCCACTTTTTCTACAATGTTATGCGTAGAACTTTCTGCCTCTTCACTTATAGCAGCCAATTCCTCTGCATTCCGGCTTACTTTTTGCATGATGGCTCGTTTTTCTTCCACAACCTGCGTTCTGATGTTTTCATTTTCCAGCTCATATGCTTCCAATACTATCTGCTGTTCCAAATTAAGAATCTTCGTCACCGCAAGAGTGACTTCATTGTATTCCTTTAAACTGCTCATCATCGGGAACAAGATTTCGATAAGGGAGTGAAGCAAGTTTTGAAAAGCGCACATATACCATTTCGGTTCCAAACCTATACGCGCGTGCACATGGGCGATGATATAGCGTTGATTAACGAACTCATCATTAACTACGCCACTGAACATTTCAAAGATATGCTTTTGTAGCGTTTTCCTAAGTCGGTCAATCGTACTTTGATTGTTTATTATGTGCATCAAAGAGTCTTCTTTTTCCAAGTTTTTATAGAAATTATCAACAATCTCCACTATATGAGCTTTTACGATCGGTTGAAGTGAACGAATAATACAAAGATCGTGGTGCGTTAATTGAATCATTTCAATCTGAGTTTCTATTTTTATATATTTTTTTAAATGTATACCCACTTCATTGCTGAATTTCTCATAATTGACATCATTCACTTTTTTCTTCGTTTTCATTAGCTTGATCATTGAAGAATCTCCCCTTTGTAGCCGTTTTTAATTGTGGTTCAATAGATTACCTTCCAGGAAAATTCCTCAAACATCATTTCTTACAAAAAGGTGCCCATCATAAACGTGTCTTATATTACTCATTGTTGAGGCTCACCATTGAACAATTGAATGAAGGTCTCCACCAGTAATGGATCGAAATGCTTGCCCTTTTGTTCCAAGATAAACGTTAAGGCATCCTGGATCTTCCATTGCTCTTTATAAGGTCTCCGGCTCGTTAAAGCGTCGAAAACATCCACGATTGCTACGACCCTTGCCTCGAATGGAATCTCATCTCCCTGTAAGCTATCGGGGTACCCCGTCCCATCCCACTTTTCATGATGATATCGAATGATATTCTCAGCAACAGCCAAACTTTCTATGAACTCATAGTTGAATCCCCCAGATATCCTGTTTAAAATATCCACTCCCATCATTGGATGCATTTCGATTATTTTTCTTTCGTAAGTGGTCAGAGCTCCCGGTTTATATAATATCCCTTCTGGAACACTTGCTTTTCCTATATCATGCAAAATGCTGGAATGTATAATGTCATAAATAAATTTCGGTTTTATCCCCAATTGATTCTTCGTATTATGAGCCTGTACTAACCGTTCTGTTAATTGCTGCACTCTTAGCAAATGGTCTTCGATGTCCGGATCTCGGATTTCGCAGGAAAAGGCAAGGACCCTTAATAAATCCCTTTGTACTTCTACTTTCTTAACTTCCGGGATATAAACCCCCTGCTGTAATTGTTCCAACTCCCGAAATATCCCTACGTAATGTATACTCCCTTTACAATCAAAGGGAGTGATTGATATCGAAGAATGCCAAAACTCACCGGACTTCTTTCTATTGATTAATACACCCGACCAAGATTTTTTTCTTTCAAAGCACATTTTAATGAGGTATAGGTAGATTGCGGGGTTAGTCTGGATTTTAGGAAACCCGCTCTTAATCCTGTAATCGATTCACTTGAATACCCCGTGGTCGATTCATACTCCTTGTTAACATCTAAAATGACATGATTGCTGTCCGTAATGATGACTGCGTCGGTTAATTGTAAATAGCTTAGTAATTCAATAGGTGTCTTTTTCAATGATTTCATATTTTATACACTCCTATTTATGTACATTCGAATAGAATAAACGATACACGACTTTCTTACTATGTAAATAGTATCATATATGTAATATTTATGATTGTGATATCTATGACAATTACATGTATTGCCAAGTAATAAGTCCAAATTAAACCCTGATAAATCAAGGTTTATCATTTATTATGTAATTAATTTCCATTCATCCTTGCGATTTTCAAAATGGGATTAGTTTATCTAATTTCAAAAGCATCAGGACTTTATTACCAACAAAATTAATGATATCATTTCTAAAGGGAATTTTTGTTCTTTCGCTTTAACACAGTAAAGGAATTGTTCTATAAACGAAGATCAACGAAGCACCTATGGGGGATATAAAAAGATGATAAGAAAAAAACTTGACGTAGAGTGGATTGAACTAATGGTGGAAGTTAAATCATTGGGAGTCCATATAGGGGAAGTACATGAGTTTTTGAGAGTAACAGTAAACGATTATAATGTGGATAAAAATTATGGAGAGGGTGGAGAGGGTTCTCTGAATGATACTGATTGAATCTAGGCTTCAATAAACAGGAAACATTTCAAAAATAATAAGACATTAACTGTTGTAACTTTTCCCTTTCTCTTGAAAATATATCCCATTATTCCTTTTGCATTTATCTCAAACGATTCTGGAATTGTTGCCTCGTACGGTATAAGCAGCTTTTCTTTCTCCAATTCGTTTTTACTAAATCGCATTTTTATTTCTGTTTTTTCCAGACATTTACCCCCGACGATTTGCCGGGGCACTCTTATATATGAAAGGAGTAAGAAGAGAATATAAAGTTCGACTTTCTTCAAGTAGCCTAGTAGTTTTGAAAATTTAATTTTAAAATACTACAAAATCATTAAAAAAATTATAGTTTATATACTATTAATCCTATATATCTTCCTTGGTCGTCCTTTCGATATTGGAGCTTCTTCACCAATTATTTCAGCCATATCTTGTTCTACTAAATTATTAAGTATACGTCGTGCATTTCTTGGGGTCATTTTTAGCCATTCTGAAAGAAGTGATGCTGTTATAGAATGATTACCTGTTCTTTTTTGCACTGACAATATCTTATTAAATGTAGTAATTGTCACTCCACACAGTTTAAGTTTCCCACTCATTTCTCGGTCTTCTACTCTATAACTAAAAGAGATGCTTTCCTGTTCCTGAAGAGGTCCCTCTATCATTCCTTGATCGTCAACAAGAAATGCACAAAAAGGAGCATACTTTTGCGCATTAAGTAAGGCTATTCTTGCGTGCTTCTCTGCTGCTAATGCTGTATCACCATATCCAATACCAATATGTGTAGGATAGTCGGTTACTAATGAGACCTTATCCAATAAATCTACTACATGTTCTGATGACTCCTGTAAAGAGCCTCTCGTTGAAAAAATGATAAAGCTACCCATTCCAAGATTTACAATTGAACCTGAAAGAGATTCGGAAAAATTAACAATGACTGACTGTAATTGTAAATTCAATCGATGCTGATTATAAGATAATGTAAGTTTATCATTTTCTGCTCCATCAGTAATCTTAATCAAAATAACGGAAATTTGAGATTCCTTAAAATACTTCGTTTCCCAATATTGAATCGCATTTGTCAATGTTTCACGAATATTAGTACGTGTAGGTGTGATCCAATATGAAGGTATATCTTCCGATTGTAAATTTTCAAAAATAGCATACAAACATGTTAAACAAGTATCTACTTTATTTTCGTTATATAATTTTTTATGAAAATCAATTAGCTCTTCTATAGAAGTACCCTCATGAAATTCCTGAGAATAAATAGATTGACTCGACAAATTAAGATCCTCAAAAGTCTCATATACATCACGTTTAGGAATAATATCTATACTCATATTTTGCAAATGTCGCTTATCACTATAACCGATTTCAATCATTGCCTTTGTCAAACTCGCACCATCCAATTGAAGAACGAAAAAAGGTTGGTTAGACCCACTTGCTCTTACAAAAGGATAAAGAACTGGTCCACCAAGTACCCAAATATCCACTTCACTTTGTTTTTGTTGTATTATGGATGTTGTTTCTTCAGGATTCTTATAAATAAAAGGAATGACCTGTAAACGGTCCTTATAATCCTCTGCAAGTTCTACTACCATTTTTACTGTACTAGATGGACCAACTATCCCGGCTCTTGTTATCAATTTTCTTTCCCTGCCTTCCTCTAATGATTATGTATATCAACATTCACATAGTCATTATAGTTAAAAAAGGCACCCTCTCTTGAATGTATATCAATATTACTTGAAATACATTTAGAAAGAAGCCTTCTCATTTAAATTATTATACCAAAATATACAAAAAAATTAAAAACACACCATTTTTACGAAACTTACTTTACAACAATAAATCAGGTTCCTCCTTTACTATTTTGTTCCATAAAGGTTGGAAATTAAGCCATCCTTCATACTCTGTTCCCGTCTGCTCAGCAGCTATTAACGCACTTTTTTCATCAATCAATATTGGCTTTTGAACTGATTCTGCTAATATTTGCGACTGACACAATCGTTCCATTGTAATAAACCACCAAGCTGCTGAATCAACAGAATGCCCCACCGTAAGTAAGCCATGACTTCTTAGGATGAGCGCCTTATACTTGCCTAATGTTTCTGCAATGCGCTTCCCTTCTTCCGTTTCATACACTAATCCTGTATAGTCATCAAAGAGCGCGTGATCGTTGTAAAACTGGCACGCATCTTGAGAGATTGGATCTAATAATCTTCCAAAAGAAGCCCACGTTTTTCCATATAAAGAGTGTGCATGTGCTGCAGCTATAACATCTGGTCTAGCTTTATGAATTTCAGAGTGAATAGCAAATGCTGCTCCATTTAATGATTCTTCTCCTTCCACAATATCACCATTTTCATTTACAAGAATCAAATTAGATACAGTAATCTCACTGAAATGCTTCCCATACGGATTTACCCAAAAATGATCTGTATATTCTGGATCTCGTACAGTAATATGTCCTGCCACACCTTCACTAAAACCAAAATTAGAGAACAGTCGAAAAGCACCTGCAAGTCTTTCTTTCCGATGCTTACGTTCTGCTTCCATATTTTCAAACGTTTTGGGATTTAAATACGTAACATTCGACATACACATTTCCCCTTTTCATATTATTTATACCTAAAGGGTTTTAACAGATCGAACCATTTAGAGTTACTTAGTATTTAAAAATTCTCAAACAGTTTGATTATTGGTTTCATAAATATCATTATAAAACTTCATCATTTCATCTCGAAAACTACGAATTCCTTCCGTTGCGTTTATAATTTGTTCTTCTGTAACCATGTACTTTGCAATGATGGTTTCTCCTAATCCCACATGGAAATTTTCATCCTTTTTTATCTTTTCATAACACTTCGCTAAATCCTCCAAACCAATCCGTCTGCAACTTTCAATGACGATGTCATGTGTAGTTGTCGTGGATGTCTCTGAGCAATTCCAAACAGCAATCGCACAAACTGCATCTTTCTCAAGGGCTGCCCAATGTATTTCCTCCCACCCTTTGTTCAATTCTGAAGTTGCAACAGGTGCTTCATAACCATGTTTTTCTAAAACACGACTAAGAATTTCATAATGATTAGCTTCCTCTAGCATATGTCTGCATAAAGCTGTAACAATTTCTCTATCAAACTCGTTCCAATATTTAATGATCTCTGTTCCGAGGAATATAACATACTGCATTTCAAGCCAATCTCTCTCCCTAATCGCTTCAAATACTTCCTCATGCGAAAGATCTTCCCTTGTCCAAAATTCCAAAGCCCGCACGTGTGCATGTTCCTTAAGCTCGTTTTTAATTTGATTAAACTCAACCATAAAATCCTCTTTCGTTACCATGTATATTCCTCCTTATTATTTAACTTCTAATTCCATTGCTTTCAAACTTTCATCTCGAATTAATTCTGTCAGTTGTCCTTTTAAAATAAGAAATTCTCTTTCTGTTTTTATCTTATAAGAACGAGGATGCTCTAAATTTATCGGAATATCTGCTTTAATGCTTCCTGGTCTTGATGTCATTGTGATAACACGACTACCAAGGAAAATGGCTTCTTCTACATCATGTGTAATGAATAAAATCGTTTTATGTGTTTTCTCCCATATTTCAAGGAGTAGCTCTTGCATAATTAACCTCGTTTGATTATCAAGTGCCCCAAATGGTTCATCTAGTAGTAAGATTTCGGGGTCATTTGCAAGGGCACGAGCAATAGCCACACGTTGTTGCATCCCTCCTGATAATTGTTTTGGATAGTGATGCTCGAAACCTTGTAAGCCTACTAGCTCAATATATCGTTTGGTAATATCTTTTCTTCCCTGAGGATCCATCCCTTTGATCTTTAAACCATATTGAATGTTTTCTTCTATGTTGAGCCAAGGGAACAAGGAATACGCCTGAAACACCATCCCTCGATTAGCAGAAGGTCCAATAATTTCTTCCCCTTGCAAGTAGATTGCACCTTCTGTTTGTTCTTCTAAACCTCCAATCATCCGTAACAATGTCGATTTCCCACAACCAGAAGGTCCTAAAATTGTAATAAATTCATTTTTGATTATTTTTAAGTTAATGGTATCTACAGCGAGGACATCGGGTTTCTTACCAGTTCCTTCATACACTTTTCTAACATCTTTTACATCCACTAAAATCTCCATATAGCTCCTCACCTCCCGTAATTCCAAGAAAACATTTTTTTACCAAAAAATTTCAAGATTAAATCCGATAGTAGTCCAAGCATACCAATTGTTAATATCCCAAAAATGATATTGCCAATTCGAAACATCCTTTGTGATTCAATGATGACACTACCAATACCTGAAGCCGTCGCAATTAATTCAGCAACTATGATATAGGACCATGCCCATCCTAAAACGAGGCGAATTGCATCTAAAATACCGGGCATCGAGGCTGGCAATATGACGGATCGTAAAACACCTATATTAGAAGATCCCAGTGTATACGCAGCTTCTAATAATTCCCGGCGAACACCACTAACTTCTACTGCAACCATTAACACAATGGAAAAGATACTACCAAAAAAGATTACGGATATTTTTTCCAATTCACCTACACCAATCCATAAGATGAAGAGGGGTATAAATGCTGAAACAGGCATATAACGCACAAATGAAATGATGGGTTCAAAAAAGGCTTCTACTACTTTATAGCTTCCCACGAAGATGCCAAGGGGGACACCAATTAGTAACGCTAATCCAAATCCTACAAGTACCCGACTAAACGTTACGAAGATATCATTTATAAAGTTAAATTGTGTAAAAAGAGTAATACCAGAGGTTATAATGCTTGTGGGTGTTGGTAAAAACAGTGCATCTACAATATTTGTATAGGTTAATAAAGACCAGATGCCTAGCAATAAGATGAAGCTACTCATGGTCAATTTGAAATATAAGCTTTTTGGTATCGGTTTCTGCGGTTCAAAATAACGTAATCTCTTCTTTTTTTTCTTTTTCGTCTTCACAGATTCCTCTAATATGACAGTATCCATGTCCAAGATCTTGTTCCTTTGCATGTTTACCACCTCCTTCAATCAATAAAAGAATAATCTATTAAATCTTCAATGTTCGGCTCTTTATCAATAATCTTTTGTTCTGTCCATAATTCAGCGCCCAATTTTGTTAATTCGTACAGTTGACCTGGATTTTCTTTTGTACCAACGTATTCGCGCGCTTTCTCTTTATCGTATAAAGTAACGCCACTTAAAGCTTCCTTAAACTCCCCATCAGTTTGTCCCATGGCTTTTGCCATTATCGTAATAGCATCTTCTTCATTTTTCTTGAAGTATTCAATGGCATCGAACCAAGATTTCACAAAACCTTTTACCTGCTCTGGATTTTCATCTACATAATCTTGATGAAGAGCAAAGGAACTAGCAATGATTCCAGGTGTTTCTGAACTAGTCATTAACACATGGCCAAAATCTGTATTCTTTACATTCGTTAACCACGGTTCCCAAGTAATAGCTGCATCTACTTTATTTGCGATAAACGCTGCACCCGCATCGCCACTACTCATACTTTGGATATCCATATCACTCATGCTCATGCCTTCTTGTTTCAGCAAATAATTAAACCAAAAGAAACTAGCTCCTCCATCTGTCTGTACAGCGACCTTCTTACCTTTTAAATCTTTAAAATTTTTAATCTCTTTCTTGGCCACAATACCATCACCACCACTTGATTCTTCCGTACTAATTACTTGCACTAGTGGGATACCACGTGCCGCAGCTACTACCTGAGAATCAATCGTTCCACCAATTCCTTGTATTCTATTAGCTGCTAATGCACTCAAACGATCTGATGAGCTTTCGATCCGCGTTATCTTAACATTCACACCATTTTTTTTAAAAAATCCTTTTTCCTCTGCAATATAGAAAGGAGCATACCCAACCCACGTTGAGAAAGCGATAGTAAGCTCCTCTTTATTTTTAACTGAATTTTCAGTCTTTTTTTCTGCTGAAGAGCTACTAGATTGACAACCGGCACTAATTAGCAGGAATACAAGCAATGTTATGAATAGAAAAGATTTTTTCATTCTTTCATCTCCCCCCTAAATTAAATCATTCGTAAAAGGAAATCCACCGACCAGGAAACCATTTTTTACTATAGTTGATATACAGAGAAGGTTGAACTGTATTAACTAGCGTCACTCTAATCATGTAATATTTTATAACATTAAATAAATAACAGGAAAATAAACTACCTCCCTTACAACTAGGCTATAAATACTGGTAATGCATACTTCACAGAGCATATATCCTAATATTGGTACATAAAAGGAAATAATCTTAAATTATTTATACTTCTTCAAACCTACTTTGTCAATTGTATTTTGTAACATTTTGTAACACATGAAATTTTTTTGTTAGATTTTATAACATATAATAAATAAAAAACTTAACACGAATTATATTGACTGTATTTTCAGAATTTTATATATTTAATTTAGGAACAATTAGAGAATTATTCCTAAATTGATTATAAATGGAGAGAGTGGTGAAAACGTATATGAGTACTAACCAAGCAACAGGCACAGTTACTTCCGAAACTTTTAGACCCATAATAAGTAATTTTGCTACTGGTGTTTCTATTATTACAGTACGGCATAATAAAAAAGATTACGGTCTAACAGCCAGCGCTGTTTGTTCCGTATCATTGGATCCTCCCATGCTTCTCATTTGTGTCAATCAAAATACTGGAACACAAAAAGCAATTATGGAGGCCGGATCGTTTAATGTTCATATTTTAGGAAAACAGCAAGGAGAATTAGCATTAAAATTCTCAAAAGCCAATACTGACAAGTTTGAAGACCTTGTATACTCATATAGCGATTTGGGGAATCCTCTTTTTCCTAACGTAGTAGCTCAAATTGAATGTCAATTGTATAAGGAGATGACTGGAGGTACACATTCTGTCTTTTTAGGAAAAGTTCATTCAGCTAAGGCAATAACAGAAAATCCATTACTCTATCTTAAAGGTCAATTTGGTGAATTTACACATCTAAAACTAGAAACTTTTAAATCGAAGGAGGAGACAGTATGACTTTAATGACAGGAAAAGATTACAAAGAATCTATACATGACGGCCGTGAAGTCTTCATAAATGGTGATAAGGTTACAAACGTAGCTGAACATCCAGCATTTAAACCAATTGTTGATGTAAAAGCCAGAATGTATGACATGGCATATGAGCCACATCATAAAAACATCTTAACCACTACATTAGAAGACGGTGAAATAGTATCACGGGCGTACAAAGCCCCAAAGACAAAAGATGATTTATCAGCCATCCGCACACATGTGGAAACCATTCTTGATGACCTTGGTGGAGTTGTTTATCGAGTCGGTGATGAAACAATTGGCGAAATGTGGTCATTATACGATGCTAAGGATAAATTGAATGAAATTGATCCGGCCTATGCTAAAAATATCGAATACCATATCGATCGTGTAGCAAGAAAAGATTTATTCCATGTATCAGCCAATACAGATCCCAAAGGGGATAGAAGTAAATTATTTGCTGGAAAAAATGGCGGTACACTACTTCATGTCGTGGAAGAAAATGATAAGGGGATTGTCGTCAAAGGTGCTAAATTTGAGACTGCTGCGGCCTATGCTCATCAAGCTTTCGTCAAACCCACTATATTAGATTGGAATGCCGGTGAAGATACAATGGCACCTTTTGCATGCGGCTTCATTTGCGACATGGGCTCTCCTGGATTAAAACATATTTGTCGTACCTCTCTTGGTCAAGATAAAAACCCTACAGACTATCCAATCTCTACAAAATTTGAAGAAATCGACACATTACTCATTTTTGATCACGTCCTAATCCCTTGGGAAAATGTCTTATTTCATCGCTCATTAGCATCTGCTGCCTATATCCGTTCCACGCTACATCGTTACTCAGCTTTTAACTACGTCCTTAGAATGTTGCGAAGAGCTGATTATTTAATTGGGACAGCTGCATTAAATGTAGAACAAACAGGGCTCACACAATTGCAAGCAGTAAAAGAAAAACTCTCTCAACTAATCGGCTATAGAGAAGGAATCAATGCTTTTCTAACAGCAGCTGTCGCAAATGCAGAACAAAGTCCAGGCGGATTAATGATGCCAAATCAATCACTCCTATATAACGGTAGAGTATTCGCTTTATCACAATTCCCTGCCATGGCACATTTAACTAGAGAACTAGTAGGCGGCCAATTAGCTGTTACACCGGACTACAATACTATGTCTGATCCCGTCATCAAAGATTATATCGATGAATATTATGCTGTGGGTGATTGGGGTGCACAAGAAAGAGGAAAATTATTGTACTTTGCGAGAGACTTATTAAATTCCTCTTATGCAGGTCACAGAACAACCTTTGAACTATTTGCTCAAAGTCCTCCATTCGCACAACAACTGGCAGCTTTCACTAATTTCGATATGGAGAAACAACGTGAACTAGTTCGTAATGCTGCAGACTTAAACCCCTCTATCCCCGTGACTAGCGCCTAGAAATCGAATGGGATCCGAAAGGAGACGGTGTCCAGTGGAAATTCATGATTCAGGCAATATCAAGCTTCCCGAATCCATTCTTACTATTGGTGCGCTAGACGGTATCCATAAAGGGCACCAATTACTATTAAACAAAGCAAAAGAACGCGCCAAAAAACTTGGCGTTCCCTTTGTTGTATATACCTTTGATCCACCTCCGAAAGTCTATTTTACCGATTGTTCACTTTTAACTACGTTAGAAGAAAAACTTCAGCTCCTTGAACATTTAGGAGCTGAGCATGTCATAATCGGAAAATTTAACGAGGCTTTTACTAGACAGGAAGTTCCCATATTTATTGAAGAATTAAAACGACTTCATCCAATTGAAATATGGGAAGGACCTAACTTTGTGTTCGGTAAAGATCGAAAAGGCAATAATGACGTTTTAGGACGCTATTTTAGAGTAGAAGTTCTACCTCCTCTTAAATGTATAGATAATAAAATGATATCTTCATCACGTATCCGTCAGCTATTAAAAGAAGGTCAATATTCTCAAGCTCAAAATTTGCTTGGATGGGATACTTTTACGCATTACCCCATAAAAACTTATAGCCTCTGAAAACCGAAAGGAGAATATCAAATGGAAATTAAACGTTACCATAAATTCGAGACAAATAAATTTTATCCTTCCCACATGGGTGAAGAATCTCACCATGTTACAAATGAATTTAGTATGGTCGTCCGTGCTGGAAATCATATTTATATGAGAGGTCAAACAGCTTTTGATTTAGAAGGTAATTTCCATGGAGAAAATGATGTTGTTGAACAAACAGAAAACGCCTGTCGCTGTATAAAACAGCTTCTTGAAGAAGCTGGCGGAAAGATGGAAGATGTATGTAAACTAACTACCTATGTAACAGATCGTTCTTATCGAAAAGAAGTATACAGTGTGATTGCCAAACACTTTAAAGGTGTGTATCCAGTTAGTACTGGCCTTGTCGTTCAAGGTCTAGCACTTCCAGAAATGTTGGTAGAAATTGATGTTGAAGCTGTAATTAACGATAAAGAATAGTAATAGAAAAATTTTATAGAACTTACGAATAAAAAAGAAGTAATCATTTCCTACTTTTATTGGAAGGGAGATTTCCCATGAAAATAACTAGCACATTTTCAATTGCAGGACGTTGTGAGTCTACAAACGCTTTAGGCGCTATCGTTACCTCAAGTAGTCCAGCTGTTGGAGCCAGATGTCCTTGGATTAAATCGAATGTAGGAATAGTACTAACCCAAAATGTAACAGACCCTCGTCTAGCAGACATTGGACTTTCTACTTTAGAGCAAGGTTATAATGCACAGGCCGCAATTCGAACAATGAAAACAGCCTCGGATTTTCCAGAGTTTAGACAACTAGCTGTCGTAGACTCTCATGGCGAAGCTAGTGTGTTTACTGGTGAAAAGGCCCTTGGGATTCACGGGGAATTTTTTGCAAACAACGTTGCATGTATTGGTAATCTTTTAAGTGATGCGGTGATACCAACAGCAATGGGGAATTACTTTATAAAAAGGACAGATCTTTCTCTAGCCGATCGCTTAATAGCATCACTTGAAGTTGGTTTTGACTTGGGGGGTGAGTTAGATCAAGAACGCTCCATCGCCCTTCTTGTTTATCTACCGGATATCCCTTTTGCTTATATAGACTTACGTGTCGATGACAGCGACCATCCTCTTAAAGATTTAAAAAAGCTATGGGATATTTATAAACATCAAGCAGAAGACTATAAAACAAGAGCAATTCAACCAGAACAAGCCCCTTCCTACGGTGTAATCGGTGATAAATAGATTATGAGAATTGCAGGTGAAACACTTGAGGAATTTTACAAACAAAGTAGATGTTCAGATAAATAGTAATAGATTATTGTCTGATATCCATAAATATGCACAATATGGGAAAACCCTTCAAGGTGGTGTGACACGACCCAGTTTCTCTATAGCTGACCACGATGTACGTACTTTATTAATCCAAGAATTAGAAAGCATTGGATTAGAAGTAAACATAGATGGTGCCGCCAATATATGGGGAATAAAAAAAGGCAATCAAAAGAAAAAAGGCAGCATTGTTATCGGCTCCCATTTAGATTCTGTTCCCAATGGGGGGGAATATGATGGACCCTTAGGTGTTCTTATGGCAAAAGAAATAATACAAACAATGATTGACCATAATATCACGCTGAATCATGATCTTGAAATTGTCTCTTTTACTGCAGAAGAAACAAACGATTTTAATCTATCCACTTTTGGTAGTCGATCATTTGTGGGGAGCTTAACAGCTGACAAATTACAGAATATCTATGACACAAAAGGAAATTCACTTCATTCGGAACTTAAAAAAGTTGGCGGGGATCTTAATCAATTTGCAAAAATGGAGGAAATGCGAAAAAGTAAAAAGGTGTTTATTGAACTTCACATCGAACAAGGTAAGAGATTAGAAAGAAATAACATTGCCGTGGCAGTAATAGATAAAGTGGTTGGGACGTATCGAAGTAAGGTAAAAGTGAATGGAGAATCGAATCACTCTGGAACAACATTGATGGAAGATCGGAAAGATGCACTAACAGCTACCGCAGAAATGATTCTTTCAATCGAACGTTATTGTAATAACATTGACAATGGTGTCGTCGGAACGGTCGGTACATTGAATGTATCTCCAAATACAGCGAACATTATCCCCGGATTAGTTAACTTTATCTTTGAAATAAGAGGAAGTTCAGAAGAACAAATAGAGAAGGCGATACAAACAATTCAAGAAAGTTGGCAATCCATCGCTAAAAAAAGAAAAGTAAACGTTCACCAGGAAGTTTTCCTAAATCAAAAACCGGTTGACTTAGATTACGACCTTGTTCACATCCTCCAGAAAACAGCACAGGAGATGTCAGAACCATATATGACTTTCTCGAGCATGGCCGTACATGATGCTGCACATATGTCAACAATATCAAAGTCAGTCATGATTTTCGTTAAAAGTATTGATGGAAAAAGTCATTGTCCAGAAGAATATAGTCATGCTGATGACATTGAAAAAGCCGGTAACCTAATGTTACAAAGCATCCTTAAGATTGATCAAGAACTAGTGTAACAATCCATTATATTTTAAGAATTAATAGGAGGATTCTCATGAATAAATTAACTTTAAAATTAGCAAAGCATTTAATTGCCGCAGCAGAACAAAAAGCAAATAACCTTAATCTATCTATGGTAATCTCTATTGTAGATGAAGGTGGAAATTTACTTGCTGTTCATCGTATGGATGACGCTTGGTTAGCCAGTATAAGTATAGCTCAAAACAAAGCTTGGACTTCTGTAGCATTAAAAATGCCAACATCAGCATTAGCCAATGCCACTACTCCTAATGCTGAACTATTTGGCTTAAACACAACCAATAATGGAAGAATAGTCGTTTTTGGTGGAGGAATCCCACTCGTTAAAGATGGAAAAGTCATTGGTGCTGTCGGCGTAAGTGGCAGTAGCGTCCCAAATGATATTCAAGTTGCCGAGGCAGCAATTAAAGCTTTTGAAGAACTAGCATTAGTTAGCAATTAGTATCATCACAAAAGTTCATGATATAACTATTTTAATTTTAACCGAGTATCTTTGGTTGTAATCGTCATAATAGCCATACTAATGTCTATGCAAGAGAACCAACCTTCTCTTCGCAACATTAAAATAATAAATAAGCTATATATTTCAAAAACACTCTATGATGCCAATTAAAAAAGCTACAGTGACAAAGACCTTATACCTTGTGAAAGATAAATTATACTAATGGTTCTAAAGAAATTGGATTATAAAGGTGCTATCCCAAAAGTCATTATCATGACACTTGGGACAGCACCTTACTTTTTGAGAGTGTTTATAACATGTATTATGTAAACTCTACATCTATTTGTAAAATTAATGTAAATTGTTTTCAAATTAAGATAACTGCAGTAGGTTACGATTACTATGAATCTCATTATATATAGTGTCTTTTTAGTTAAATTATCCTATAATTATAATGTATGGAATAAAATTTCCATATCATAGATAATGTAAATTAAAAAATGATTAATTTAGTCCAATTTACTAAATATTTATAGAGAAACTAAAGGGTGTGAAGATATTTGTTAGATTTAAATAAAACAGTAGGAGAATTAGTAACGGAATTATATGTTTTATGGGACGTTAAACATAAAAATTGGCCTGACTCTATAAATCCTTCTCATTTAGAATTTGAATTGAAGAATTTTGATTCTGAATCAGAGAAACAAATACTATTAGTCGCCTCTTTATGTTTTACTGTTAAATCAGGTGCATGGCAAACTTCCTACAGTGCTCTCAAAAGAATGCTACCTGATCAAGAATTTGAAGATACAACACTCGAGGAGATAAAAAATTATTTCACAGGAAAAGAATATACAGAAGATAAGCATACTTTCGATGAATATATAAGAAATCAAAGAAATCCATTTATTTTAGAATTAATGTCTCATGTAATGCTACATTCAATAGAAAATATTCATGCATGCAACCCTTTTAATTTTACATTACAAGGCATTCACTATATGCATTTAAGTTCCAAGAAACAAGGATTAGATTTAGCTGCGATTGCTAAGGATACAATAAATAATGAATATTATTTAGTCATTGGTGAATCTAAAAATCGAAAAAAACCTGCAGAAGGTACACTTGAAGCCCTTAGTGCCTTTAACAAGTTTGATAGTGGAAGTCATTGGCCAGATATTAGACAAGTTATGAGAACTGTCGCTAATAGTTTTGAAACACCCGACGATAAAATAAGTACAAAAATTTCACAACATATTTTATGGAAGAAGAAAATAATTTACAGATTAACTATTGAACATCGAAGTAATAAGCCAAAACTAGGTTCACAGTTTAGAGATTTTAAAACAAATACTCCTAACGTTGCCTACGCTCAGTTCAGACAATGCGAAGCAATTTCCACTGCAAGATTAGATAATTTCTATAACGCAGTTTCAGAAAAAATTATTAAATTTATTAAAGAAAAGGAACAGAAAACATATGTTGGATAGATATGCTAAAGAACGATATGAGGTTGCTTCAAGCTTATTAGAGGATATTAATGGAGAAGAAATACGACAATTATTGTTACAAATAACAATTGAGGCTTCAAAAAAAAACCTCAGAAACATTGATGACAATGAAGTTTACGGAAATTATGATTCAGAAACCCTAAAGCGTTTAGCTGAATCCTTATTATTTAGGATTGTATTTGATAAAAGTTTGACTTCCAACGAAAAAGAATCAGCGGCTCTAGTTTGTGCTTATGCTTATGAAACCTTATCTCCACCCCTTTCCGATGAAACTAAAATTGACATAGATAATTATGGATTTTTAAATAGAATTATTTCATCTTTACTCTATTACATTGCTGGTTATGATCCTAATGCAGAAGCTATAACCAGCCAACTTAGTGGAAATTTAGCATTTTTAAATAATAATACCTTAGAAGAGATTACTATGAAACAACTATACAATTTCACTAGATTAAAAATGCATCTTGTTTATGTTGAAGTAGATGAACCACTTGTCACAAATTTAAATAACTTTGAATTGTTAGATAAATATTGTAGACAAGCTTGTTTATGGAATTTAAGTAATTGTTTAAATAAATTTTCAAACGAGTATTGCTATGTTCATAATAATTGGAGTAATGATATCAACTCTGACTTATTAGATTTATATAGAAATTCTCGGGACTGTGGACAAGAGACTATTTCATTATTAACATTATTATTACTTCTTTTTGAAGAACTATCAAAAGAAAGAGCAATCTCTACTTTAAAAAACCCTACCCATTGTGATCCAGAAATATGGAAGATTCATATGAAACGTTATATAAATAATAGACTTTATCTTATATGGCCTCCTCATAAAGATGCCATAACCAAAGGGCTTTTATCCCTAAACACAAATAATATTATAGCAATTCCGACAGGTACAGGAAAAAGTTTAATAGCAGAGCATAAAGTGATTTCATATCTTCAAAGTGGATCTGTAGTTATATATTTAGCTCCTACTCTTGCTCTTTGCCGACAAATCACTAAAAATATGAAAAAAATCATGGATATACATAACAATGGTAAAGGAAAAAGTATTCTAATTGAAGAAGATGAGATTTTCAAAGATAATATTAATAAAAAAAATGAAGATGTTATCTTAGTTATGACTCCGGAAAAATGTGTTTCTTTAATTGCTAATAATACAGAATTAGTTGAAAGATGTAATCTTTGTGTGGTGGATGAATTTCACAATATTTTTCATGGGACAAGAGGAGCACTTTTAGATTTATTATTAAGCCGCATATCCCAGCTATCAGGTGCTTCTTTTCTAATTATGTCTGCTCTCATTGATGACTCTCCTAAGTTAAAGAAGTGGTTAGAAAACCTAAATGGGAATGATTTATCAATTACTGATACTAAATGGCGACCTGCAAGAACATTAAGAGGCTTTATTAGTCATCCTGAAACAGAAATGAATAGGGCTAAAAAAGAAGCTGAAAATAGCGGAAAGAAAACATATAAAACTAAATTAATTACACAATTATACTTTTGTGTACAAGATGTCTGGTTAGGAAATGGGAATGAAGCTTATCCGTTAGATTTACCAATTAAAATGGAAGTTAGATTTAAAAAGGTTAAAGGGCGATTTAGTGACTATTGGACTGTAGAAGGTTATGGTAATGATATATCCAGACAGTTAGGAAACTATTTAGCATCTAGTAATATGTCTGTATTGGTTTTTTCTCAAGGTACTAGGCACTTGTTATCAGAAATAAATAAACATAAAAGCATTGGTGTATTTCCACAAATCTTAACGGAAGTTACTAAAGCATATTTAACATTAGCAAAAGAAGAGTTAGGTTTTGAATCCGAATTAAGTGCTGGACTTATAAATGGGATCGGTATACATACACAGGCTTTAATAAATGAAGAACAACTGGCAGTTGAAGAGTTTTTCAAGAAAAGTACAAATGGGGTTTTATGTGCTACAGGTACAATATCTCAAGGATTAAACCTAGCTGCTTCAGTCGTAATTGTTAACACTACTAAACAACATTCTAATATTGAATCAAAATCACTGTCTAAAGCTGAAGTAATTAACATGTTAGGACGAGCAGGTAGGCCCGGGTTCGGTCAACAATCATTAGGATTAGTTGTTCCACAATATCCATCTACAACTTCAGAAAAAGGTTTTTCACTAGATGCTGATTCTACAGCTTATCTTGAAAGAGTTGATGGTGTTGAAAAAACAAGTTCAGGTTTATTAAATATCATTCATGAAATAGCTGAAAAAGAATTAAATGCGGACGGGGTAGATGATAATTTTACTTTAATGACCAATGTACTCGGTGCTCAATCAAAACCACTCCGAAGGGACTTATTAAAGAAAACTTTAGCGACACAATTTTTAGAAGATAAAACATTTGATTATGTATTTAATAAATGGGATTCATGGTTAGGTACCATTAATTCAGAAGAAAAAGAGCTAATTTTAAAAGCGGCTGTTAAATCAGCAAATAAGGCGAGTGTTATTGAAGTTATTTTAGGAACTATAGACCAAGTATCAGTGAAAACACTATTTAAAGTTGATCAAGACGAATCCATATGGATAGATTGGTTTTTTGAATGTATATCAAAACTAGATATTAACTTTATTCAAGAAAACATCCATGAATTGTTTATAACCAATGAAGTTATGATTAAATTTTTAAGAGGATGGATAACTGGCTCTTCAATATTAGAATTAGCAAATATTCTATATCAAAATCATATAGGCAATTTAAATCCAAAAAAACTAAATAGAAGTAGCCAAAGCAGTGTTGCCAAAACTATAAAAATTATTAAAGAAGGTATAAGAAATGTAAGCCATGTAGCTACTGCATATATCGCAATTATAAATATAATTTTAAACGAAGATTCCACCTCTATAAAATTGCCAGATAATTTCATAGCCTTATCTAGTTATTTTCGCTTAGGAGTACCTAATGAAATAGCTATAGAATATAGAAAGTTAGAGATTCCCAGAAAAATTTCTATTGAGTTATCAGAAAAAAATCATAGAAATACTAATGTCAAATCAATTTTAAACTTGTGGAAAATTGAAGGGAAGATTAGTGGGATAAAAATAAATAAAAACATAGAGGATGCTCTACTCACCATTTTAAAATAATAAGAAGGCCTTTCTCCTGTGAGCAAAGGTCTTTTTTGACGAGTTTCTTCTATTATATATAATGTTTTTATAAACTCCTTTTCTTCTTCCTTATTAAACAAATAAAATGTCGTCTTTTTAAACTCTTATTCCTGGTGTATCACCTCTCCACCTTCCAAACATTATAGGTTTCCTTAAACTCTGTTAACTTTCTGGTTTCGACACACCATTTTCTAAAAGGTATATCTATTTCACACGCTACTATTTCCATGTTGAGTCTAATTTTCTATTTCACTAATCAAGGAAAGAACCTGCATAACCAAATCTAAAATCCTCAAAATATATTATCATGCGATTTTAAACTCAACAAATCCATTTATCTTGTATAAACAATAGAATACACTTTTTAAAATATCACCTTACGTTTTCTTTTAGCCCTTATAAGGGTACTTTTAGAAATACCAGTCATGTTTTCCACTTGCTTATAGGAATTTGTTTTCAATAGCTGTAGTGCATGATCTATCTGTGTCTTACTAAATTTTTTAGGCCTACCTTCCCTAAAATCCTCACGCAGTTTCGCAATAGCTTTCCCTTCTTGAGTTCGCTCCACAATCATATCCCGTTCAAACTCGGCAAAAGCACTCATCACACTAAAAATCAATTTTCCTGTTGGTGTATTCTCCACCAGACCCATATTCAAAATATGTACCTTTACGCCTTTTTCAAATAATGACTTTATTGTCTTTAGAGCATCCACTGTGGACCTTGCAAAACGGTCCAGCTTGGTAACGACAAGTGTGTCCCCAACTTGCAGCAAAGAAAGCAATTCTTGAAATTGCGGCCGATCCGATTTGGTACCCGTGAACTTTTCGGAATAAATTTTTTCACACCCCTCTTTTTCTAAAGCTTGAAGTTGTGCTGCTAAATCCTGACTAACTGTACTAACCCTTGCATACCCGTATTTCATGTTCTATTTCCCCTTTTTACGCTTCACTTATAACCCTAAGTTATGACACCTGTCTATCTATTGATATTACTACACTACGAAAAGGGGGTCAAATCTTTTAAGTTATGACACTGTTTATTAATCGAAATCAAAAAGAGTTGATTTTCAAATAGGGCATCTTACTTAAATTAATCAACTCGTAAAGTAATAAGAAAAGCGTAGGAAGAACAACACTAAAAACGGACGTCGCTTTCAGATTAAAGCCATCCACTATACGTACCCGGATTACCAAACACGAGTGAAAGAAAAAATTGGGCTGGTACAATCGATGTCTCGTCGAATCAACTGCTCCAATTTTTCCCATGACCTTTCGAATGCATTTTCTGCGGCTGAGGATTTTGCTAATTGACGATACGGATTCTGAGGTCACACCTTCACGAAGAAATTACACTCTGCTCTCAATTCAGTTTAGGAATTTCCGAAAGTATGCATCAGACAAAAAATCTTTTTTCAAAATTTTTGTTCTTAATGTTTATACTTTTTTTATATTTGTATCTTATTATTTCTTTATTAGGAGGGGTGACAGTGAATAAAACAAAAATATTAGAGGTCAAAAACATTAGTAAAACCGTAAAAGGGAAAAAAATATTGGATGATATTTCATTTGATCTATTCGCGAATGATATTTGTGGGTTCGTAGGACCAAATGGGTCAGGAAAGACCACACTCATTAGAATTCTCACAGGCCTTATACATCCGACCAAAGGAAATGTCGTTATAAATGGTACTGACGTTAATACAAGTAAGCGACAAGCTTTAAAACATGTCGGAGCCATTGTAGAATCCCCTATATTTTTCTCTTATATGACCGGAAAGCAAAATTTAATAAATTTAGCTAGGATAACCAGTGGTGTAGGTGAAAGAAATGTAAAAGATAGAGTAAAAGAAGTTTTAAAGATTGTTGGACTGGAAAATAGAGGAGATGACAAAGTAGACAGTTATTCTCTAGGGATGAAACAGCGTTTAGGAATTGCGCAGGCTTTGTTAGGGGAACCTCAATTCATCATTTTGGATGAGCCATCCAATGGGTTAGATCCGGTTGGCATGAAAGAACTTAGAGAACTTATTTTAGCCTTGAATAGGAAAAAGGGAATAACCTTTCTCATCTCTAGCCATTTGATTAAAGAATTAGAAATGGTATGTAAATCATGGGTGATGATTAATAAGGGAAAGATCACCTGGCAAGGAAAAGATACCGAATTAGGGAGTACAAATGAAGATTTAGAACAGAAATTCATTGAGATGATGACCCAATGATAAAACTAATCTATGCCGAATGGCAAAGGATGTGGATAAGAAAGAGCACCTGGTTATTCTTAATTACCATTCCTCTAATTTTGTTCGCATCTTTTCGATATTTATCGAACCATAATGAGCTTATCCCTAATGATTCACCTGATTATACGTACGCCAACTCCTTTCCCATCATGGGATTGGCTGAACAGTTAACCTTTGCCTTCAATATAATCGTTTTAATCATCATAATATTAAGCTTTGCCCAAGAAATACATACGGGGCAATTACGACTGGTCATACAACGTTCTTTTTCATATCGAGAAGTTATATTTTCCAAATTAGTCAATGTACAATTATTTATTTTAATTTTCCTTTCTATCTATTTCGTGGTTAGTTATCTTTTTGGTTTTTCGATGTTTGATTACAAACATGAAATTAACTTGTTCTTTTATGAAAGTGAAAAATCCAGTATCTTTGTCTTTCTTTACACTGTAGCCTATTATGGTCTAACCTTTCTTTCATTGATAGCCATGTCGAGCGTTTTCGCGTTGTTTTCGATTGTCAGTAAGTCGACCACAAGTGCCATTGGGCTTGGAATGGGGTTTCTACTATCCTCTATCGTTTATCCAACGATTTTTAACATGGCCGGATTTTCTTCACCGTTTATATTATTTAGTTCTTTACCTATGATTCAATATCAAGGGATCGCCGTCATGTTAGCATCAAAGGCCGTCTTTTATTTTAATCTTGCTGTTTTACTAACCTATATCATCGTGGCGAATTCCTTCATGATTTATTTTACTAACAAAAAAGACTTTTTTTATTGAGGTGAAGATATGAATTTACTATTAAAGAACGAATTCCAGAAGATTTTCCTTAGAAAGAAAACGATCGTACTACTCATCATGTACACTGTCATTGTACTTGGTTCTTGTTTGTTTTTAAATTACTATGGCTTAGGTAATTATTCAAACAACACCCCGCAAGTCAAGGTGAACAGCCTTAATTTACCGATTTTAGTGGCGAAAGAGTCTTTTTTCATTCTTAATTTTATTATTTTCCCTCTTTTATTTCTCGATAGTTTCAGCGGAGAGTTAAAATCAGGAGCCTATAGAATGACCCTTATCCGTCCTGTATCAAGATTTAAATTGCTATTTTCAAAATACGTATCTCAAATTATGTTGGTCTTTGTATTTTTAGCCGTTTTACTAATCGTTAGTTATATTTTCGGGTACATGATGAGTCCCCATGTAGACCGAATTACCTTTTCCAAACCATACATGAACCTCACAGTTTTTGAATCCGTTTTATATACGCTAAGCTTTTATGCCTTGCTGTTTCTAATCGTGATTAGCCTACTTGCCCTTGTTAGTGTTATCAGTACGCTTATTCCTAATACCTCTTTAGGTTTCCTTTTTACACTCGGATTCATGATTGGGTCTGTTTATATAAGTGACATATTTTCATACTTCATCCTACCCGGCCAATATATTTTCAACCAATTAAACAATTTAAATATTCTGTTCTTCTTATCAACTGGTATAATTATCCTATTCGGTGGTTTTTTTAATTTCATAATATGGAGAAACAAGGACTTCTTTGAGTAAAAGGGCTTAACGCTTGAATGCAGCAAGGGGGGATTTTTATGACTAAAACAATCTTGGTAGTGGATGATGAGCAGGAAATAGTTGATTTTCTAAGAGATATCCTTTTATTAGAAGGTTATATGGTTCTTACTGCTTTAAATGGAACAAACGCCATTCAATCATTAAGTCCAGACATTAATTTAATCATTTTAGACGTAATGTTACCGGATATGGATGGATTCGATGTTTGTCGGGAAATAAGAAAATCATTATCTTGCCCCATTCTTTTTTTGAGTGCTGACGACACCGAAAAATCAAAAATACAAGGATTGATGATAGGAGGAGATGATTATATTCACAAGCCTTTTAGTGTAAGTGAACTTAAGGCTCGAATAATAGCTAATTTAAGAAGAGTAAAAGATTTTGGGAATATAGGCAAAGATAAACTGTTAACCTTCGAGAATATTAAAATCAATCTGAATACCTATGAAGTCTTTATTAAAGATCAACCAGTCCGTTTTACTAAAACAGAGTTTGATTTATTAAAAACATTCGCTCTACATCCTCAACAAATCCTTACAAAAGAGCAATTATTTGATCAAGTATGGGGATACAACAGTGAGTCGGACCTATTAACCGTTGTGGAGCACGTCAAAAAGATCAGGACGAAACTCGCTTTGTTAGATTCAGATTATAAATATATTGAAACCTCCTGGGGTATCGGATATAAGTGGAGTATTTCAAAATGTTAAAAGACTTATCCATAAAAAAACAATTGCAAGTTGGCTTTTTCATCATTCTGATAGGGAGTATTTTCCTTACCTTCTTTACGCTTGTCTTGGGAGTAATATATTTAATAAAGAATGACGAAAAGGTCAAACCTGCAAATTATTACGAGCAACGGTTACCGACAATCGAAGATTATATTAGCCAAAATGGTAAAAAGTTACTTGATCTCAACGAGAAAGAGAACATGGAAAAACAAATTCCTAAAGAAGGAATTAAATATCTCGTGCTCAATTCTGAAGGGAAATCCTTATATGGAACATTGTCGAAAAACTCAATCAGCCCTTCGAATCCTTTGGTTCAAAACCTTAACAAAAGAGTACATAGCAAGGATGACAAAAATAACCTTACTTATTATGTCCCAATTTCAGATGAAAATAACAAACTTAAAGGCGCCGTGGCCTTGAATTACGATATTAAGATATCCTACTCCTCCACCTGGCCGGTATTGATTGTCATTGGACTGGTTTCTTCACCGTTTATCTATATTACCTTACTAACGTTATTGGTCTCTAGCATTATTGGAAAAAGAGTTTCCATTCCCATAAAAAATTTAATTGAAGCCTCCAACAGAATTAAGAATAAAGATTTGAACTTTCAAATTCATTATGCCGCCAAAAATGAAATAGGAGACTTAACTAATTCATTCGAACAAATGAGAAGCGAGTTGGAGACTAGTTTGACACAGCAATGGAAGCTGGAACAGGATAAAAGAGATTATTTAAAAGCAATATCTCATGATTTAAAAACCCCTTTGACAATCATTAAAGGGCATGCAGAAGGCTTGATCGAAGGAATATGGAAAAATGAGACCTTGCTTTTCAAATACCTTAATACCATAACTTCCAATGTAGACAGAACATCCAAATTATTAAATGAGATTAACCAGATAACAGAGATAGATAGCTTCTCATATACGTTATTCTTACAAAACATCGACATAGAGCCGTTTTTAGAAGAGCAAATTACAAATTTCTCTCATTTATCCGATAAGGAACAAGTTAATTTAGATGTAACGATTACAAACGAACATGATATCAAGACATTCACATTGGATAAAGGTCGTATAGGTCAAGTAATTGATAATATTCTCATGAATAGCTTAAGGTTTACCCCACCTAATGGTATCATTAAAATTTCTATTATGATTGACCATGAAACACTATCGTTTCAGGTTCACGATTCCGGACCGGGCATAAAAAACCCAAATAAGATCTTCGATAAATTTTATCAAGAAAAACACGCCCATTTTAACAAGGTAGGTCACTCCGGTTTAGGATTGTATATTGCTAATACTATTATTAAAAAACATAATGGATCAATCTCTGCGGGTAAATCCGAATATGGTGGAGCCCACATTTGTTTTATTATACCTAGTGGAGGAATTGAAAATTGGTAACTTTTAATGATAAAAAAATACTTATAATCGATGATGAATCAGAAATTACATTTCTTCTACAGAATAGTTTTGAAGCAGATGGTTACCAAGTGGTGGCTGCTAATACGGGTGTCGATGGAATTATAGAAGCACGGCGGTTCAACCCTAATATTATGATCATAGACATTACCATGCCTGACTTGAATGGTTACAAAGTGATACAAATTTTACGTGAAGAAATGAATATTCCCATGATTTTATTAAGTGCAAGACATACTGAAAAAGATAAAGTATATGGGTTGGGTATTGGGGCGAACGACTTCGTTGCCAAACCATTTAGCATTTCTGAATTAAAAGCGAGGGTTATCGCTCATCTTCGGAGCTTTGAACGGATCAGTAAAAACGAAGGAGTTTTATCAAAACAAACCTTGAAATTCGATAAAATGTCCATCAACTTTAATGAACAGATGATTTATTATGATTGTAAGGAGATATCTTTGACTCATAAAGAACTGGAGATTATTAAATTGTTAACCCTAAACCAAGGGCAGACCTTTACGAGGGAACAAATTTACAAAAGTTTATGGGAAGAGGACAGTTATTATGATGAGCATATCATTACAGAATACATTAAGAAAATCAGAAAGAAACTCAGTCAATTTAATTGTCAAAATTATATTCAAACGGTGTGGGGCGTAGGTTATCGATGGGGAAGTTATCCACAGGTTAAAGGATAAAAAAATAAAAAAGTTGAAGATAAAATCAATAAGGCCTTATTGGCTCACATAAAAAAAAGTTATAACGAACTGTTAGAAATAATATCTGATGGAGAACTTAGTGTTAATTTTCAATATAAAACCAAATACAAGGTCAGCTTTAATAAGAATAATATCCTAAGTATTGAAATGTATGATAGGGTGGACTTCGGTAACAAGCTTCCCTCTGGGCCCTTCGAGACCTACAATTATAATATTTCTACTGGGAAAAGACTTTACCTTAATCAAGTACTAACATCCATTTCTGATTATAAAAAAGTACATACCTATGCTTATAAAAAATTGAAAAAGCAAGACTATGTATACGCTAGTCTTGAACCTGATTTCTTTACAATTGACAAGAATACTAAGTTTGTCTATGAAAATAGTGGAATCAGTATTATATTCGAGACTTATGAAGTAGCTCCAGTGATGTACCCAAATCCAAAACTTAAAATACCTAGATCTGTCTATGAGTGAAAGTATAATAGCTAGGGCTATTAATTATAAGTATTAAGAAAAAACAAGTGGGATGATGGCTGAATCTAAATAAGGAAATCCCATTAAGACCTCTCTTCGTGTTATATACTTGCATCAAATCGTTAACACCCTAGGTTAGCAAGTCTTTAAGTGAAAGCAGTTTAAAACGGATTTTTCCCCTACCGCGCTTTCGCTTGGTGGCCCTCTTCAATCAAGTACAGAGATAGTTCTCTTCTCTACTTGATTGAAGAGGGAATATAATCCTTGAATTTAATTTGTGACTTCGTTAGTTGGCCCCCTATATTAAATCGAGAGACAATTATCTATCTTAAAGGTCGTTCATTTCATTGTAGAGCTATTCTCAAGCATGCAATAGTTTAAAAAACACTATATACAAGTCGAAAAACAGTATTGCTTCGATTCTGGTCATGGTCCGTATAAATCAATTTCCTATTCTTCCTCACTATCAAGGATTCGGAGAATGGTATTCATGGCTTCCACATTATTGCCTTTACGAAATTTATCGATAAAATCAATGTACAGTAGTTCAAAAACCCTTTCGAGGGTATACCCATGGTGTTGCTGCACTTCTTCCATGTCCGCCAATAGTATTTCTCCACGTAAAGCTGATTTCCTTCTCATGCGCAAATGTAATGGTTGCATCTCTTGATGGGTTTCTCTCTGGACAAGCTGAAAGACAGAATCTGTTTTCTTTTCCAAACTGGAATCTTTACCTGCCTGCCGTTCCAAAGACGTCAGAAGCTTAAATATGGCCCTGGGATCGGGATTCTTTTTGGCGAAAGTAAGGAAATCATTATATAAGAGCTTCATCAGGTCATTTTGTATAAACTCCATTTCCGATAAATCTTGAATGTCTTCACAAAAAACTTCTGCTCTTAAATACAAGTTAAGGGGAACCTGGATGGATAATAAAATGATTGATGACTTATTCATTTTATGAAACATCTTGCCAATGAAATTAGTGGATCCGATTAGAGATAACTCTTCATCTATAAGATTGGCGTTACTGTATTTCGCCATCGCTTATTCCCCCAAGCTGTTTTTTCTTATATGCTTCCACAAAAATCCTGTGGGCCGCCTTCCTGATGCTACATCTCCAATCGGCCGCATATTCTCCTATTTTCTGAAATACCTCATGGTCCACCTTGCAGTGGATGGTATTAGGTAGGTCATTATAGGTGACGTCTGGATATACGAACACCTGATCAAGACCAAATAGAAGGATTTCGGTTCCTAATGCCGTCTTTGATCCGTTCCAATGTCTCCTGGATTCTCTTCTAATGAAGAAATCCATGGAGTCTGTAACAGGTATTTTGATGTCATGAAGCTTATCCGTTCGTACTTTTCTTTTTTGTTGTTCTTGGCCCTCTTTTTTTTTCTTATTGAGGACCGGGTTCAAATGCTTATCCTTCCTCATTCGATTTCCCCCCTTTTGTACGGCTTTTTCCTTGGGTTGGTTGGTCATCCGGTCATCAAGTATCGTCCATTTGGTGAAGGGAGGTATAAAAAATCCATTTCCCGTTAACCCTTTAGCTAAGTGAGGTGAAATGGAATGAGTAAAGATATCTCAAAAGAAATAGCCAAAGCATTAGCCAATAAGGCATCAACACTCCATTCATTAAAGAGTACCGAAAAACCTAAAAATAACTAATCATGCAATGACAATTTTGATACCACCCTGCTCCACAAGCTTTAAGCGTCCCTCATCACCCTGTTTTCTGATATAGTTCTGGTCCTTCCAACACCTCTCCTCATGGATGGACCATCCTGGACAGGGGAGAGGGACGTCATTCATTTGATGTTTTTTAAGGATAGCTTTGTATTGGTCCGAATGGGCAGCCACAAATAAGGCTAACCGGATCAGTTGGTTCCGGTCCAGCTCCGTCGCTTTAAAAAGATCTTCAATATACTCCTTATACATATCCGGATAGCGTACAGTCGGTCTATATACCATTTGCCATGCCTCCTCTATATAAAAGTGTATGGACGTCATCTGGTTTACATGCCTCAACATGAATGTATAATTTGGGAAGACATCCTATAAAACTCCTCTATCGGGTTGTTCCTATACCGAAGTCTTGATATTCAACTGGTACGCCACGGGCGTGCTTTTTTTGATGCCTGGATCCCTTTCAGTCATACATCGTTTTTTAATCGGTGCGACATAATGGGGGAAAACGCCTCATCAGGTGAATGCATTTCTTTGTTCTTCCTCCCTGAATCAATTACTAACAGGTTTATGTAAGGTTGCCCCGGCAACCGCCCTGCAGGCTCGATGCCTGCTTCAGATCAAGGAAAAAACGGCCGTTTTTTCCTTCCATGCGTAAGCCGGCACCAGCTTCCCAGCCGGTGCCCGTTTCCTTTATAGATATCCTTTTTCCTTCAAACTAACATGGTTTCCTAGATGGCTCACTATCACATGGTCAAGGAGCTCAATCCCGAGTATCTTCCCTGCTTCGGCCAATCGCTTCGTGACTTCGATGTCTTCACGGCTCGGCGTCGGGTCGCCGGAGGGATGCTGGTGGCTGACGATGATGGAGGCCGCATTGTTCAATACCGCGCATTTCAACACGTCACGTGGATGGACGATGCTCGCGTTCAGGCTCCCTGTGTGGGCTCGGTGAAGCCCGACCACCTGGTTCTTCGTGTTGAGCATCATCACGAGGAAGACTTCCCGGTCCTCATGGGCAATATACGAGGCTGCTAATTCCTGGGCTTGATGAGGCGATGAGATTTGAAAGGTCGTGAACGGGTCTGACGTCTCCCTGATTTCCTGCCTGATGCGAACGACTTCAAAGATTGGGGCTAATTCCATTTTTCCAACACTCCTTCAAGGTTTTTTGGTTTGCCTTTATGGGTTTGGGGTCGATGTCTTGTCCCTTTTGACTTGCGAAGCGCCTCAGTTCCCCAAAGGGGGATGATTTTTCCCCTTTTGCAAGTAGAACGAAAAACACGCATAGGCAATCGGTCAAGGGAGATCTGAGCGCCAAAGTTTTTCATGTTGCGCAAGCGTCCGTAATGAAAAAGTTTGGTGCCCCTTGACCGGTTGTCTAGCCTTCTTGCCTTCCTGCCGGAAAGGTTCGGGTGTCCTGCCGGCTGGAAGGCTAGAAAGCTTGCGCTGTTTTACGATTCGGAAGGCAAAAGGGAAAATCAATAAAATAAGCAGCCGGTTGGCTGCTTTCCTTCGGACTTATGGTATTCGCTTTCGGCTCGACCTTCTACTCTTGGTTCTTATGTTTTGACCCATCCCTTGATTTCCCGCCCTTCGGCTCGTTCGGTATGGCGGCGAAGCCGTAAAGGGATCAGGAACTTACGGACTGTAGGCGGCCCGCCGTACAGACCGTGGTTATCGAGCCCTTTAATGCCGAAGCGACACGTACGGAATGACGGAAAGGCGCCCTTCCCTTTCCAATCAGTCCGTAGTGCCACCGCCCGGCCTCTTTCCTGAAAGTAAAAAGGGACTAAGACATAACCGCCTGGACTCCAAAGACTCGCTGCTCATGATCGGCCATCACACAATGATCTTCAAATCCATAACCAACTTTCAAATGCTGTACGACCCGGTTATGGATATCGCAAATGACCTCCCCATATTTCTCTTTCTCCCGATCGAATTCCTCGATGTCCACGAAATGAAGGACATACATCCACCTGGGTCCGATACCCTTGACCATCACTTGCAGGAGCCTCAAGGTGAAGTACCGTTGAAAATAATCATGGCCTTCGTAAAGCAATAAAAACTGCCTGTCCTAAAATCTATCGCCCTCAACCCCTTCCACTTCAAAAAAGGAAACCCCATTGATTATCTGAATCATATCCATCACTCCTTGACTTGAATTACCTCCAGCTTACTTGAATTCCTGCCAAAGGAAAAATTTTTCATAAAATATATTTTCATAACATATTTCCACAGAATAAAACTATGGAAGTGCAAATAGTAGATTAATTGAAAAGGATTTTACAAGAGAAGAACGAAGAGATCTTACCATATGGAAAGAATATTGTGGGAGTCTGGAACTGCAACAGATCAGGAGGTCAACCTTAAAGAAGTAGAGTACATAAGGTATTATAAATCAAATGATTCAAGTATTGGTTATAATCGTTGGCCAAAATTCAAACCCCTTTGATAGCGAAAAATGTAAAAGTGCGGGATGTGTATAAACAACGAAAATCTCTATGACGCGGATAGAATGGCCTATGGATAGTAGATTTAAAAAATAATGAAGCTATATATGATAAAACTGAATGGGGCTGTCCCAAAAGTCATTGATAATGACTTTTGGAGACAGCACCATTTTTCCATTGGATTATTTTAATTTCAATCTAGTCAAAACATTCTATATTAAGAATGATTCCCTTATTTATTATATTATTAGTTTGCGAATGAAGTTGCTACTTCATTAACGATTGCTTCTTTACCAAATTGAGTAGTTTCACCAATAGATTTCTTACCATTCCATAAGTATTTTGTTGTCGTAACAGCTAGGTAAGCGACAACCGCACCACCAGCTGTTGCAACTACAGCATGCGTAACACCTGCTACTGCACTAACAGCGGCTGCAGCGTAAGCAACATATAACACGCAAGTTCCTTCAGCACCACCATCAGCGATAACACTTTTGTTTGGTTGATATTTACCAGATTCAACGTATTTACCTAAGTACTCTCCACCCAATTCTAATGTGTTTTCGATTTCTACTTGATTACCACTATAGATAGCATCTTCTAAATCCTCGAAATAATCTGGATCAGAAGTTTTAATAGATTTCACTAATTTATTTGTGAAGTCCAATCCTTGTTCTGTATTGGAAGTTTCTTTACCCTCTTCAGTCCATAAGTCATCTAATAAATTACTAGCTTCACCTTGCCCAAAAAGGATTGCCTTGTAAAGTTCTTCCCCGGTGTACTCATTGTTTGCTTGTGCTTTTGCATTTGCGTTAATACCTGTTGTAGAGAATGTAATGCCAAATAATAAAGCTCCCACCATCAAAAATGTTAACCACTTTCTACCTCTCATACTTCTACCTCCAGTGAATTTTTTTTATATGTAAAGAACTTAAATTTATAGTTTTGCTCCAATGGTCGCAAATATAAAATTAACGTTCCAAACATCACAGTAGAGAAACTAATTAGACCTAACATAATTGCAATAGTTTCATGAAATAATAAAGCAAAAATAAACATCTTACCCCAATTCTTTTTAGGTAAAAATAATGCACATACTAAAAGTGTTTGGAGAATAATAGTTCCCCAGGTAGGGATTACAACCAAAGGGCTTGATAAGATAGGATTTGCCATGCTTTTGAAAATACTAGGTAAACCTAACATAGTGTCTTGCATGTAATAATAAACGGCAGTCCCATCCACCCATTCAGTATTACCTAATTTAGCAATAGTAGAATGGAAGTATAAAATTGCAACTTGAATCCTAATGAAGTTATAGGTAACAAAGCTAACTATTTTGCTAGTAGTTCTATTAGTAGGGATATACGAGGTATCCCAATGCCACTTTCTAGGATCAGTAAGCGCTATAGGAATTAGTAAAAGAGCCATTACAACATTTACTTGCTCTCCTCCGTCGATAGTGGTTCCTGCAGCATTTAAACTGTATGCTATGTAAAAATGTAATAGACAAGTAAATCTAGGTCTCCAACCTATAACGACTAAAACCAAGATGAAAATAAATATCCATTTAACAATAGATAAATAGAAATAGTCTTGGGGAACTAGACTAAATAAACTAATAGTACCGGAATTGGTTATAGTATCTTGGCCAGAAGATGGTCTAAAAAATATAGTGACATCATTAAATAAGAAAGTTATTAATAATGATAAACCCATAAGACTTCTAGCTAGTCCATATACATTTGTCCATGGATTAAAATTGTTTATTATCGTTGTGGTGTACTCATTAAGTTTCCTAATCATTAACTTTTACCCTCACTATCTTTGATGGCATAATTAAATCTTTATTTTTAGCCCAATTCCACGGAGTTGATTCTTGAAAAATAATACCTACGTCTCCAAGTATAGTTGGATTTGGAGAATCATTATCAACTGTAATAGACTTCATTTTTTTTAATTCTTTTACCGGGTCTCCCTTAACTTCTTTCCAGTCACTCACAGTTACCTTTGAAGATATTCTTCCAGCTTCTATTCCTTGAGATCTACCTTTCCGATTAATACCGAATAAATTATCAACTCTATTATTTGGCCATTGAACTGCTAATTCACCTGTTTGCATATTAATTATTGTAAAAGTAGTATCACGTGGATCCTTGCTGTAAAACCCCCAACCTTGAGGAAACCAAGAATAGATATGTATTTCGTTCGATAATGGTAAGTGTTTTATAGGATTATTAGGCATGATTTGCATTATCCCATAAAAAAACAAAAGGAAAAAAAAGAGGATGGAGATCAAAAATGTTATTGCATCATTGGATAATTTAGACAAGATAGTCACCTACTATTTTCCATATTTTTCTTTATGTGGATTATTATAACATCTTTTGTAATGTTATGTTAAAATTAATTTAAAATTAATTTAAATTTTTAATATATTTAAAATAAGAGGTGAGTAAATGAAAAATATGATAGCTTTTTTTGATTCTGATTGCTTACATTGTAATAGATTTATTAATTTTGTAATGCGAATTGATCAAAACGGGAGAGTGAAGTTTTCAAAAATAAACGGAGAATTATACCAAAGAGTAATTAGTAATTCAGCCAAGAAGGTTGATAGCATAATTTATTTAAAAAATGATAAAGAATATTTATATTCTGACGCAATTGTAAGAATATTAAGCGATGCTAATCCTTTTTTTAGACTTCTCTTAATTCAAAATCTCTTACCTAAATATTTCAGAGAAAAAATTTACACTTTTTTTGCTAGCAAAAGAAAAAAAGTTGAATATTGTCCATTACCTAAAAAAGAATTTAGAGATAGATTTATGTAATATAAGGATTTTTAAATATTAGTTCAGTGATATGAAAAGTAACGAAAGCAACTATTTAAATCCTAAATTATGAAATAAAGGCGTCTACCTCTTTCAATGAATAATAATAAAAATAAAAAAAACAGGTGGAGAAAAACAAATCGTTTTTCTCCACCTGTTTCATTTTGGGACTTATTAGAATCCCCTTCAGTTTGAAATGACAGTAAAAATTATCATTTTTAGCATTTATAATATTTCTTTTTGGATTCTATTTGCATAAATGTATATAGAGCATATTCCTACTATAAGTATAAAAACAGATGATATAACCGCTATTAGAATAGGAATCAAGGAGGTAAGAGCAATAAGGACACCCACTATAAAAAAGACAAAACCGGAATATCTCTGTGTTCTTTTCCATATCGTTTCTTTGCTTAAAGTTGCAGCTGTTCTCACTCCAATAAAATAGTTTTTCTTTATCTGTGGTGCATAATTTCCAATTAGTACAAAAAACAAACCGATTAGAACGAATAAAAATCTTCCTGTTTGCAGAGATTCGTCTTTAATATTTAACAAGAATAAAACGTTTAGCACAAAAGTAAAAAGAATCATAAAAGTGGTAATTGGGGTGTTTATTTTCTGTTTATTCTGATTTTTATTATCGTACATAATGAATAAATAGGTTATCAACAAGAGAACGAAGCTAAGTATCAAGAACAGTATCATTATGAGAAGTTTTCCCCCATATTGATCCGGATTACCATTAGAATCAAAATGCATTGCTACTTCACTTGGTAAATAATTATACGAGAATACCCAAACTAGTATTATTGCAATAAAAGAACTAAGTAACGCCCAGAGATGTCTCATTTTTCATCTTCCTCCTTGGTATTAGCAAAATTAAAAACCCAACCTAAGATTTCTTGAAAAACCGTTAAATTCAAAGAGTAAATTACATATTTGCCTTCTTTAAATGAGTCAATCAAATTAGCATTTTTTAATAAGGCTAAATGTTGAGATATACTTGGTTGAGAAATTTTAAAATATCCTGAAATTTCGCTTACAGTCATATCTTTTTCCTTTAAGAGATCTAATATTTTCCTTCGAGTTTCATCGGCAATCACTTTATATACATCAAACAATTCCTCACCTCCTTTTCAAATATATCAACATATAGCTATATAACTATATGTTAACACACATAAACTTTTATGTAAATTATTGGTATTTAAAATGTTACTAAATATAAAATAAAACAAAAAAATCCCTCCTGGGAAGGATCGCAGTTTGTCGACAAAAGGGGTCCGGAATGATTTCATTCCGGACCCCTTTTGATATTTTCTTGAAATTTTGCTCGAGATTTAAAGTATAGGTCTCTACGAGCCCACTTTGTTAGGCCATTTTTGGACCTTGCCATGTCCAAATGGCCATCTTCTTTAAATTCATGGCAGCGAAAGTAAGCATCGCCTGCATCGACAATTTTTTAAGTTCCCTTAAAGTAGTCCAACGCATACCATGCTTTTCTTTTGCATCTGCGAATACACGCTCAATCGTTTCCTTGCGTTTCGCATAGATAGGTTTTACATCTTGATGATG